>JBLIAQ010000127.1:0-5215 GCA_047634535.1 Cycloclasticus sp. | reverse complement strand
GTCATTTGGCTGAACTTCTTTGCCCGATTTTACGCGTTGGCCATTGACGTGTACTTTTCCACCAGTAATGGCATCAGTTGCCAGCCGACGCGTTTTATAAAAACGGGCCGCCCATAACCACTTATCTAAACGTTGCTTCTGTAGGGTTTGTTTTTCGCTGGCCACGTCGCTAGGCGAGCAAGTCGTCGAGCTTGCCCTCGCTTTCGAAAGCATAAAGCTCTGTACAATCGCCGATATGCGCGTCACCATTGAAGACCTGCGGTAAGGTTCTGCGCTGACTCTTACGCATCATTTCAGCTCTTTTTTCGGGCTCATTATCGACAGACACTTCGGTATAGGAGATGTTTTTCCCATCGAGTAAACGTAGTGCCTGAACACAAAAAGGACAATATGCGGTGGTGTATATGATGATCTTGGGCATGACAGTAGTTGTAATTGAAAAGCTGAATTTTAACAGGTTTTAATAATTTTAAGGCTGAATCAAGGGTTTATACTGGCACAAAGACGTTGTTTTCAGTAGAATTGCGCCTCAAAATATTTTTTAGTTAAAACCAAGAGAGAATTAAGTAATGAAGCAATTATTAGCAAGTTTATTGGGTTTTGGGCTAGTGTTTTCTGTAACAGTTCACGCGGCTGGTGATATCGAAGCAGGTATCGTTAAAGGACAAACTTGTCTGGGTTGTCACGGTATCTCCAACTATAATAATGTTTATCCAACGTACCACGTGCCAAAATTAGGCGGCCAACACGCTGACTATCTGGTAGCGGCTATGAAAGGCTATAAAGGCGGTTTGCGTAAGCATTCAACTATGCATGGTAATGTGGCAAACCTGTCCGAGCAAGACATGCAAGATATCGCAGCGTACTTTGAACAAGACGGCAAATAATTGTTATAACACCCGATCAATTAAGGAAAAAAATGAAACAGTTAATTAAGTTAATTTTTACAATCAGTTTTATCGTCGCTTCAGTTAGCGTTTTTGCAGCAGCTGATATAGAAGCAGGTAAAGAAAAATCAACCGCTTGTGCCGCTTGTCATGGTGTCGATGGCGTTAGCGCCAGCCCAATGTTTCCTACAATTGCCGGACAACACGCAGATTACATGGTGAAGGCGTTAAACGACTATAAATCAGGCGCACGGAAAAACCCTATTATGCAGGCCAATGTCGCTTCGTTGAGTGATGAAGATATCATCAATTTAGCGGCTTACTTTGCTGAGCAAAGCGGCTTAAAGACGTTAAAAAAGTAAAAAATGGGCTGTAAAGCCTGTTTGTACAAAAAAACGCGCATATTCTGCGCGTTTTTTTGTACCTAATGGTTAACCGGGAGGGACTATGAATCAAGATGCTACGCTTAAAGTTAAAAAAAACGAACAGGGTCAACTTGTTGAAGAATGTGAGTACGTCGGCGGACAAATGCACGGTAAAAGGACGATATGGCACCCATCGGGAGTCAAAATTTCCGCAACGGATTTCGTTCGTGATGTAATGGACGGGCAGCACGTCTCATGGTATTTAACGGGGCAGGTTGCGTTACAGGCATTTGTTGTCCAGGGTAATTATCACGGTTTATTTACGACATACTGGCCGAATGGCGAAAAGAGAGAAGAAGGCTATTTTCATCAAGGTGAACGCGCTGGGGTCTTTAAGTCATGGTCTGAGGCGGGCGTGTTACTGGCTGAAAAAGATTACGATCAATAGTCTTTTTTGAATAGCCCGTAAACGCATAAATTTGGCGAATTTTGTAAATCATGCCTATAATGCGGCATTGCAATATAATATTAATTTACCGAGGTAAAGAAATGACGGATAAAACACCGCAAGAGTTATTTGAAAAAATGGCACAAAAAGGCCACGGTATGTTCAAAGATTTTTCGAAGAATGAATCTCAGGAAATGATGTCTCAGTTCGCTAATTCGTGGTCTACCATTATGACGCGTGCGATGGAAAGCCCCGAAGAGTGGGTTAAAACCGTTTCTGGCTTTTATCAGGACCAGTTTAATCTTTGGCTTAATATGTTTAATCCAGATAAAAACTCATCTGTTCATGCCGAGCGCGGCGACAGACGCTTTTCTGGCGATGAATGGGAAGAAAGCCCGGTGCATAATTACCTAAAGCAATCTTACCTGTTATCCAGTCGATGGTTGACGGGTATGGTCGAAGATTCTACTCTGGATGATACGACTAAAAAGAAATGTGATTTTTACACGCGCCAGTTTATAGACGCGATATCACCTTCAAATTTCGCTCTAACAAACCCGGAAGTTTTAAAAGAAACGATTGAGACTAAAGGCCAAAACCTGATGGCCGGGCTTGAAAATTTGATGCAGGATATGGAGAAAGGCCGTATCAGCATGACCGACGAATCGGCGTTTGTGTTGGGTGAAAATATAGCAACGACGCCGGGTTCGGTGGTGTTTGAAAACAAACTGATTCAGCTGGTTCATTTTAAGCCGATGTGCGAAAAAGTGAATGAACGTCCAGTTTTAATTATTCCTCCATGCATCAATAAATACTACATTCTTGACCTGTCAAAGGATAACTCTTACATCCGTTATTGCTTAGAACAAGGCAATGACGTGTACATTATTTCCTGGAGAAATCCTGACGAGACATTAGGTGACGTAACCTGGGATGAATATCTTTCAGAGGGAACAATGCCCGCTATAGATGCGGTTAAAGCGATTTCTGGCGCGAAGAAAATCAATGCAGTCGCCTGGTGTATAGGGGGCACGATGTTAGCCACAACGATGGCTATATTGGCAGTGAAACGTAAAAAACCCATTGCCACTGCAACATTCTTTACCACGCTACTGGATTTTTCAGACCCTGGCGAGTTAGGGGTTTTCATCGACGAGTCGCAAGTGAAGCAATATGAACATAAGCTGGCGGAAGGTGGAATTATGCCGGGCAAGCAAATGGCCAGTACGTTTTCGATGCTACGCGCGAATGACCTTATCTGGAGCTATGTGGTTAATAATTATTTAAAAGGTAAAACGCCGCCACCTTTTGATATTCTTTATTGGAACAGTGATTCAACGAATATGACGGCTGCTATGTATACCTGGTATCTGCGAAATATGTATTTGGAGAACAATTTGGCAAAACCAGGCGGTGTTGAGCTGTGTGGTGTGAAAATTGATTTAGGCAAGATTGATTGTCCCACTTACTTCCTATCTGCGATTGAAGATCATATCGCGCCCTGGAAAACCACGTTTATTGGAACCGAACTGGTTAAGGGGCCGATTGAATTTGTACTTACCGCGAGTGGTCACGTCGCCGGTGTTGTTAACCCTGCGAACAAAAATAAGCGGCATTTCTGGAAGCAAGGTGAACTAGGCCAGGGCGCTGATCATTGGTTGGAAACGGCTACTGAAGAACCGGGTAGCTGGTGGCCACATTGGGATCTTTGGTTGAAAAATCAGGGTGGTGAGTTGATTGATGCGCCTAAAGAATTAGGCAATAAAGACTATGCAGAACTTGAACCGGCGCCAGGCTCTTTTGTTTTTGCAAAAGCAGATTAGTTTGCTTTGATAACGGTTTGGCCGTTGATGAAGCGCTGTTACCCATACATAAAAAACCACTGCCTAGGCGGTGGTTTTTTTATGTCTAACTTGCTAGCTGGTTAATGATATGAAATCTCCATGTATAAGGATGTGTACGCTGAATGAAGGCGATGTGTGTTTGGGTTGTGGTCGTTTATTAGGGGAAATCACGTCATGGGCCTCACTGACGACTATTCAACGGCTAGATGTCACGACGCAATGCGAAAAAAGAATAGCAGAGCTTGATAAACGCTCTCCTTACTTACAAGAGACAAGACGACGTTTTGCAAAAAATATTTGAATTTAGTAATTGCTGGGTTTTGTTTCCATGGGTCTAAGGGGTAAACTTGCCATATTAAAATAAAAAATTGAGGGATAACATGAATGCCGAAAAAGTAGTTTTTAGTTTTTTTATTGTTTTAGCCTTAACACTAAATTTTGGCTTTGTGATGGGTGAGATGGATAATTTTTCGCATCACAATATTTATGAACTATTTGCCACTATCTTCGTTAATCTGATTGCGATGGGCCTTAAGCTAGGTGACCGAACTCAGGTGGGAGCCGTATTGTTATCGACTAGTCTGGTGGCGAATTTACAGTTGATCGCGGCGGCTCTAGTTTGGAGTTATGTCACTCACATTTCAGAAACGGGGTTAAACCCGGATAGTACGTCGGTGATAGTGTCGCTTTCAGCCGGCGCTCTGATTGCCAATGTTATTTCAGTGGTGATGCTGGTTTCTGAAACACTCATGTCTCGACGCTAGAGTTATAAGCGTGTCCGATTCAAGGCTGGACAGGGTATCCTTTATTATTTTGCGCAATATGCGCACGCCCATTATCGTATTGGTGTGTGTGTACGCCGTTGCGATGCTGGGCATGGTGTTAATGCCCGGTTTGCCCGACGCCAATGGCCAAACGAGATACATGTCATTCTTTCATGCATTCTATTTTTTAGCCTATACCGCGACAACTACCGGCTTTGGTGAGCTTCCGTTTACCTTTAGCAATGCACAAAGAGTGTGGGCTATCGTTTGTTTATATATCAGTGTGGTGACATGGATATACGCAGTCGGAAAAATAATTTCGCTAATTAAAAACCCACACTTACAGTCTGCTTTTGCCGAAGAGACATTCGCTCGGGCGGTTAAAAAGAAATCAACAGATTACTACCTGGTTTGTGGGTTTGGTGATACGGGTAGCCTGCTGTTACGAGGAATGACCAATGCTGGTCTTTCTGCGGTGGTGATTGACGAAAACCATGAAAGAATACAGGCACTAGATCTTCGTGATTACAAAACAAAGGTGTGGGGCCTGTGCGCCGACGCTTCGATACCGCGTTACTTGTTATATGCTGGGATAGAAAGAAACAAGTGTATTGGTGTCATCATCCTGTCGAATGATGAGGAATCGAACTTAAAAGTCGCAGTGTCGGCCCGAATATTAAGACCCGATATAAAAATTATTTGTCGTTCTGCCTCGGTTGAAAATGCAAGTGAGATTTTAGCGGTAGGTGGCGATATTCACGTGGTCGACCCATTCCGCGTATTCGCCAGTTATTTAGGTATGATGATATACAACCCGACGATTCAAATATTGAATGAATGGATGTCAGGTGCGACGGGGGCTGCGCTTGACCGAAATATTTGTCCATTAAAAGGTGGTAAATGGATT
>JBLIAQ010000126.1:0-5225 GCA_047634535.1 Cycloclasticus sp. | reverse complement strand
TATGCGGACACGGCCGGATGGGGCGTATTATTTATAAAAAATTGGTTGAAAAACAGATTGATATTACGGTAGTGGAACCATTGCTGGAAAATATCGAAGGTATTGCCGAACACGCTGTATTAGGCAGGGCAAACCTAGAAAATTTAGAAAAAGCCGGGCTTAAAGAGTGTGTTGGAATTATCGCCGGAACGGATAACGACACCTTTAATTTGAGCATGATTCACCAGGCAAACCGAGTAAGCCCGTCGTTATTTTCAATCGTTCGGCAGAATAAACATACCAATGAAGTGTTATTTAATAAAGCTGACGTTGATTATATTATGCAACCCAGTTTGGTTATCGCTCGGATGGTAGTGTTTATGTTGACTGCTCCTTTGCTAAAGGCATTTTTTAGCCATTTACGACTTCTTCATGAAAACGACCCATCGAAGTTAGCAGATATCACAGTCAGGCTAGCCACCGAGGTGGGCGGCGAATCCCCTTTAATTAAAACCTATACGATTAATCAGAAAAAGACGCCAGCTATTTATCATCACTTATTTCAACAGAATGCGGTCAGTTTAGGGGATATGTACAGCGAGCCGTCTGACCGAAAACGATTTCTCAGGGCAGTGCCATTAGTGCATAGACGTGGGAAGGTGATCAAAGTGTTGCCGTCTAATGATCTCGAGTTGATGACTGAAGATGAAATATTGTTTTGTATAAAACCAGATGACAAAGTCTTCTTTGAAGCGAACATAAGTAATGTTCATACACTGGGCTATTTACAATCAGGCATAGAGCCAACTCGAAGTTATTTTTTTAAATGGCTTAACGCTAAAAATACGGCGCATTAAGTATTCGTAACGAGGCGATTTGGGCCTACCAGTCAACTCGTTTTATTTAACCACTGTTGAATAGAACTGATGTCAGCATCATTCATTAATGCGGGGGCATGCCCGGTTTTAGCAATACTAATGAGGTCTGCTTGTGGGCCAGTTTGGCTCATTTTTTCAGCGGTTACTCCGTCTAACAGGTCAGACTCTTCACCGTGAATTAATAGGGTAGGCTGTTTAATCGCGGTCCAGATAGGCCATAAATTAACGTCCTGAAGCGGTTTACTACTATAAATCAGTGAAATATCAGGGTCGTAATTCAACGTTAATTGCCCGTTTTCCAATGTGCGTTGGCCGTATAAGGCGAGATGTTGCCACTGTTTGTCTGATAGGTTGCCGAAGCCAGCATGCACCGTTCTTATGTACGCTTCAAGTCCCTCGACGGTGTCAAAGTTAGGCTGTTTCCCAAGATATTGCGCGATACGCATTAAGGCGGCCTTAGGAATAAAAGGCCCGACATCATTGAGGATTAACCGTTTGATCGGGGATTTATCCATTGAAGCGAGAAGCATGCCGACTATCCCACCCATGGAAGTTCCCAGCCAGTCGACTTTGTTTTCGTTTGTGTGAGCAATAACGATCAGGGCATCGACGATGTATTGCGTGAAGTCATACGCGTTTTTGTCGATTAGCCAATCGCTTTCACCTCTGCCAGGAAAATCAAAACAGATGAGCCGGTGTTTAGACGACAAACGGTCGGCCAACACGTCAAAGTCATGCCTGTTACGACTTAACCCATGTGCACAGACAATAACGTTTGGATTATCCTTGTCGCCCCATTCGGTATAGGCGAGCTTATGTAATCCTCCGATGGAACAACTAGTCAGGTAACGTGTCTGCATCATTCTTAGGGTGATTTATTGCTGCAACGCAGCTATAATTAATTTGAAAATCTAAGCATAACCCAAATGGTAGAGATAAACATGAATGAAATAAGGGAAGTTGTAGTATTAAGCGCCGTTAGAACGGCAATTGGTGATTTTGGCGGTAGCTTGAAATCAATAGAACCGAGTGCGTTGGCCGCGATTACGCTTAAAGAAAGCATAGCCAGGGCTGGTATAGAACCGGCTGATGTAGGTATGGTCGTGATGGGCACAGTGATTCCAGCAGAAAAAAGATCGGCGTACACCGCCCGCGTCGCACAAATTGATGCAGGCATCCCCTGTGAAACGTCGTGCATAACCGTTAATCGCTTATGTGGTAGTGGTATGCAGGCTATCGTTAATGCCGCGCAGGGTATTATGTTAGGCGATCACGATATCGCCATCGCTGCTGGCGTTGAATCCATGAGTAATTCATTCTACGCGATACCCGGTGCTCGTTGGGGCTACAAAATGGGTGACGGCGAAATGGTCGACATGCTGTTAGCCGGCTTAACCGATCCTTTTGGCACAGGGCATATGGGTATGACGGCAGAAAATCTGGCCGATAAATACAACGTATCACGTGAAGACCAGGATGCACTGGCGGTAAGCAGTCACCAAAATGCAGCACGGGCACAAACTGAAGGCCGTTTTGACTCGCAAATCGTTCCAGTTGAAATTAAAACACGTAAAGGCGTTACTGTATTTGATAAAGATGAACACGTTCGCCCTGATATTTCAATGGAGCAGCTGAGTGCCATGCGCCCTGCATTCAAAAAAGATGGTTCTATTACGGCGGGTAACGCATCGGGTATTAACGATGCCTCTTCCGCGATGGTGTTGATGGAAAAAAGCGCGGCAGAAGCTAAAGGTTTAAAGCCAATGGCGCGTTTAGTGGCCTATTCGCACGCGGGCGTAGAGCCCTCCATTATGGGTATTGGTCCGGTGCCAGCGGTGCATAAAATATTAGCTGCTACCGGTTTGACGATTGAAGACATTGATGTATTTGAGGTCAATGAAGCGTTCGCAGCTCAGGCTTTGAGCGTTTGTCGTGAACTGAAACTTCCAATGGATAAAGTGAATGTTAATGGTAGTGGTATTTCTCTGGGTCACCCTATTGGCGCATCTGCAAACATTATCGTTGTTAAGGCGCTTCATGAATTAGAACGCGTGCAGGGTAAATATGCACTCGCAACCTTGTGTATAGGTGGTGGTCAGGGTATCGCAACTATTTGGGAAAGAATGTAAGTTCTTAGCGAGTACAAAAAAAGCGGGCTTTAGGCCCGCTTTTTTTATGTTTGAAATAACTGAGTATTTTTAAGCCGCTACTAATTTCAGTATTTAAGTTCTTTAGGCAGTGAAAACGTGACCTTTTCTTGAATACCTTGATTTTCCGTTACCGTTATACCACCCCATTCTTTTAGCTGGGAAATCACGCTTTGTACGAGGTCTTCTGGGGCAGAAGCACCCGCTGTAACGCCAATATTTTGCACGCCCTCTAACCAGTTTTTATTGATATCTTCAGCGCCGTCTATCAGGTAGGCTGGCTTGCCCAGTTTTTCTGCAATTTCACGTAGTCTGTTGGAATTAGAACTATTTGGAGACCCAACTACTAGCACCAGATCAGATTTATGAGCCAGTTCTTTAACGGCGTCTTGTCTATTTTGCGTGGCGTAACAAATATCGCTTTTTTTGGGGCCGTCAATATGCGGAAATTTTTCGCGCAGCGCGTCTATTATTGATTCAGTATCGTCCATAGATAAGGTGGTCTGGGTGACGTATGAAAGGCCTGTATTATGGGGTATTTCTAATGCTGGAACGTCTTCTGGTGATTCAACTAGAATAATATTTACACCAGCCTTTTGTTGCTCATAACGCCCCATCGTGCCTTCTACTTCTGGGTGGCCTTTATGGCCGATTAGAATAACGCACCGGCCTTTTTTCGCGTTACTGATGACCTCCATATGAACTTTAGTGACCAATGGGCAGGTGGCATCAAATACATTAAGCTTGCGGCGTTTGGCTTCGTCTTCAACAACTTTTGATACGCCGTGTGCGCTAAATATAACGGTTGAATCATCGGGGACTTCATCCAGTTCATCGACAAAAATAGCGCCCCTTTCCTTTAAGTTTTCTACAACGAAACGGTTGTGTACGACTTCGTGGCGAACATAAATAGGCGCGCCGAGTAACTCAAGGGCGCGCTCTACAATATCGATAGCGCGATCGACCCCGGCACAAAATCCGCGTGGGTTAGCTAATAAAATATTCATTTAATTATTACGTTGTTATATTTGACGCCTATTTTTATCCCAAAGGATTTCACTCTGTCCGTCCTGTCGGGCTAATACTCGGCATAAGACAAAAAGTAAATCAGATAAACGGTTAAGGTATTTTATCACAGGCGGGTTAATGGTTTCTTCTCGGGCAAGGCTAACCACTATGCGTTCGCAACGGCGACAGACGGTTCTTGCAACGTGGCAAGCGGCCGCGGGAAGGTTACCGCCGGGCAAGATGAATTCCTTTAAGGCGGGTAGGTCCGCGTTGTGTGAATCTAATATCTTTTCTAAAGATACGATATTTTTATCATCAATGGCGCTATAGCCAGGGACGCAAAGTTCGCTGCCCAAATCAAATAAATCATGTTGTATATCAAGTAATTGATTGGCAATGAATTCGTCGATACCAAAGGCAATCACCAGCCCAATTTGGCTATTTACTTCGTCTACGGTGCCATAGGCTTCAACGCGCAAAGAATCCTTATCAACGCGGCTGCCGTCGCCTAAGCCTGTCGTACCAGAGTCGCCAGTACGAGTGTATATTTTAGACAGTCTATGGCCCATAGTTGTTAGCTTATTGCTTGTTTAGATAAAATGATGCCATCTTCATCGGCATATAGATAATCACCTGGGGTGAACGTTGCACCGGCAAACGTAACGGCAATGTTTTTATCGCCCCAGCCTTTTTTAATGCTCTTTAATGGATTAGTTTGTAATGCGCGTACGCCAATTGGCATATCATTTATATCGGCAGAATCCCTGATGCAGCCGTAAACAACAACGCCTTGCCAACCATTCTTGTAACCCATTTCAGCGAGCATATCGCCTAGCAGGGCGCAGCGCAACGAGCCACCACCATCGATGACCAAAATGGTATCGTTTACTTTTTCAGATAACATTTCGCGTACTAATACATTATCTTCAAAAATTTTTACCGTTTGAATTTTACCACTGAAGCGCTTATTGCCACCAAATGATTGGAACATCGGCGTAACGATTTGTAGGGTATCGGAAAATTTATCGCAAAAATCTGCGGTTTTAAAAGTCATATCATTGGTCTGGATAGGTGGTTAGTAAAGAACATTATAAACCAGTTTATTTTACTGGACTGAGACTTTGCCGATGAAACTAGTTCTAAAATCACTTCCTTCAAAACTTACAAATGTATGGACTTTTTTCATGTTGCAGCAATATAGACAACCCTGTCA
>JBLIAQ010000125.1:0-5381 GCA_047634535.1 Cycloclasticus sp. | reverse complement strand
ATGATGGGCCGAAATCACTTAATCCAACAACATCGCATCTTAAAGATATGGCTACGTCTCCTGATGTTGTTCAATTGCTCAACTTTGCTGCAGGTGCTGATGGCGTTGAGGCTGTTGTATTCGATACAAGTTTGCAAGGCTTGGCAGCAACAGATGCACTTGGTAATGAGCTGAGTTTTAACGGCACAGGTGAGGCTTTGTTCATCAATTTTTCAGAAGATGGTACGCAACTTCAATTTGTGACTAAAAATGATAATGGCACCTTAAATACAAGTGATGCTCCGAAATTTTTTATCCAGCTAAGTGCCGATGGCCAAACGTATAGCGTGCACTCGGAAGGTATTATTAATAATGGTACGGCAGTAAGTTCCGCTGAAATAGGGAAAGTAGGTGGTGGCAATACACCTTGGAAAGCCTTCATTGATCTAAGCGGTACAACAGAAGACGCTTTCTTAACAACCAAAAGTGGTGAAAGTGTCAACACTAACCATACTGAAATAGGAATCAGTGCTGGTAACAGCTTTACTGAGGGGGAAGGGTTGCGCATTGATCTCCTTAATGGCGTAACAACGACGGGTCCTGGTGGCGGTGAAACATTTGCAATTGATGGGCCACATAATTTGACTAATTCGTTTCGTCAAATCGTTTCAACTGTAAATCCAGGCCACCGTGAAACAGGAGCCAATATTACTGTTAGCGCGATTATCGCGAATGACTTTGCTTACGCACCTGGTACAGCTGCTAATTTGTTTTATAACGATGTTGATGACGCTTTGGTTGGTCTATCGGCTAGTGATATTACCGTCTATGACACCAGTAATAATGTTGTGACTGCTACTACGCTTGTAGATAATGGAGACTCTATTACTATTAAAGGGTTGCAAGCAGGTTGGACTTTTGAAATTACGTCTACAACTGAATTTAATGCGGTAAAAATTGAAGCAGCTACCGGAACATCAGAGTTTAAACTTGGCGTGTTCAGTTATGGTGAAGATAGCGATGGTCTACCAATAGAGCTTGATTACAACATTATTGGAACTGATGGCGATGGCGATAGCATAACGGGTTCTCTTGACGTTAACCTGTATCCAGCCGGTGCTACTCTCGAGGGTGATGATCTTAATAACATGCTGAATGGTACCAATAATACTGATTACCTTCTCGGACGGGATGGTAATGACATCCTCTTTGGCAATGGTGGTGATGACCTACTGATTGGCGGTTATGGTGATGACGAAATGACAGGTGGTTCAGGTAAAGACGCCTTCTTGTTTAGTTTGGCAGCTAATTCAGGTAATGACACAATTAAAGACTT
Source organism: Cycloclasticus sp. (assembly GCA_047634535.1). GTDB lineage: Bacteria > Pseudomonadota > Gammaproteobacteria > Methylococcales > Cycloclasticaceae > Cycloclasticus. The sequence continues at coordinate 4,066 of JBLIAQ010000125.1, read as the reverse complement.
CGAAGCAGGGAATGATAAACTCAACTTTATTGATGTTTTGGATCTAGATGGCAATAGTCAATTTAATTTGAATGATGCAATTAATGCGATTAGTGACAGTGGTGCTAGTGGCGATATCACCATTAGCTTAAATAATGGTGGAAGTGTTACTCTTCAAGGGATTGGAACAGGGGCAGTAAATGATATTGGTGCATTACAGACGCTGCTTGGGGTTTCTAATATAACCGCCGATGAAAGTTAATTATTAGGCGTTAAATAAAATGAAGGCCGGCTATTTAGTCGGCCTTTTTTTGTGGGTAAAAAGATATCGAAGAACTCGAAGTCAGGTCTTATTTTGGAGTACTTCGGCTGCTTTGTTAAAACAAATTGATAAACCTTAGGCTGTGAATTTTTGTAGACTGTAATCGAATACAAAGGTCGATTAGAGCTATTATTTATTAGCGGTAGTTGCCAGCAGGGTGGAATCCTGGCTTTTTAATGGTGCGCTCGGCGGGAGTCGAACCCACGACCTTCGGCTTCGGAAGCCGACACTCTATCCAGCTGAGCTACGAGCGCTTTTTGATTTCCAGGGCGTATTATAGCGCGATAATATTATTCGCAGCTTGTTAACTGGTATTGGTTTTACATTAACAGAGGGTTTTTATTTCGGCTTTCTATTGTAGGGTTTATAATGCACGGCAAATATCAAAATATGGAGTCTAAGGGTGAGCGAAGATAAGAAAATTTTTAATAGTATCGGCCTCGTTATTGCTGTTTTAGCGGGAATTGCGATTCTTATTTCTATTGTTGCTACAAGTCTAATTGATGATTCTTCTACTAGCACTGCCTGGCAAGAAAAGAAGGTTCTCGATAGAATTAAGCCATTAGGTGTTGTTGCGACGACCGCCGAAGAGGCAAAAAAGGCAACGCCTAAACTCGAAGCGGCGCCGGTAGTGGCTTCTGGCCCAATGTCTGCAGAGCAGGTGTACAATACGGCTTGTTTAGCCTGTCATTCAACGGGCGTTGCTGGCGCGCCTAAAACGGGTGATCTTGCGGCGTGGGCTCCGCGCATTGCACAGGGCGAAGACGTGTTATTTGAACACGCAACCAAAGGCTTTAAGGGTATGCCACCTCGTGGCGGTTCATCTCAGTTGTCCGATGATGAGGTGAAGGCGGCGATAGGCTTTATGCTAGCAAAAAGCCAATAAGCGAGATTGAGATAGTTGTACGGATAGTTGTCTATACGCTTCGTATGATGCCCGCGTAACAATCTTATTGTAATAAACTTTTCATAAAGGCCAGGCTCTCCTGGCCTTTTTTCTTTTGTTCTTCTGGGTTTTTCTTATTAACGACGGCCCAGTCTAAATCTTCAACGGGTAGCTCGGTTAAAAAACGACTCGGCTCGGTTGAGCTAATATCGCCGTATTTTTTTCGTTGCGAGCAATAACTGAAGGTAAGCTGTTTTTGTGCCCTCGTTATACCCACGTAAGCGAGTCGTCGTTCTTCTTCTATTTGTTCGGAATCGATGCTATTTTGGTGCGGCAATATACCTTCTTCCATGCCGATCAGGTAGACGTAAGGAAACTCAAGCCCCTTGGCGGCGTGTAGGGTCATCAATTTAATTTGATCGGTTTTTTCTTCGTCCTCATTTCGCTCCAGGCTATCCAGTAGCATCATGCGTGAGACAATTTCACCAAGGGTACGCTCTCCTTGCGATTTTTTAGCGCTATTATCAATCCATTTAATCAGTTCAAGCACGTTGTCTATTCTTCGTTCGGCTTGTTTATCGCTATTGGCGTGGGCTTTTATCCAGTCGTAATAGTCGATGTGTTGGATCATTTCGTGCAGGATGGCAATCGGGTCTTCTTGCTGTGTTCTATCCGACAGACTAACGATCCAGTCACAAAATGAGCGTAATTTTTTGTAGGTGCGCTCGTTTAATTGATGCTCCAGCCCTATTTCAAAGCAGGCGTCGAATAAGCTGCAGTGCCGCTCGTTTGCGTAATGGGCTAGTTTTTCAACCGTTGAGGTGCCTATTTCACGCCGAGGGGTGTTGATAATACGCAAAAAGGCGCTGTTATCATCGGGGTTGATGAGTAGCTTGATGTAGCTTAAAACGTCTTTAATTTCGGTGTGCGAAAAAAATGAAGTGCCGCCACTGATCACGTACGGCAACGATAGCTCGCGTAAGCTTTTTTCTAGTAGCCTAGCCTGGTGGTTGCTGCGGTAGAGAATGGCAAAATCGGCGTTGTTCGCGCGGTGTTTGAATTTTGTGCGCGAAATTTCAGCGGCCATTTGTTGCGCTTCGGAAAACTCGTCCTTGCATTTAATAACGCTGATTTTTTCATCACCCTGAATATTACTCCAAAGCTTTTTTTCGTATAGATGCGGGTTGTTGCTGATGAGCTGATTGGCCGATTTTAAAATGCGTTGGGTAGATCGGTAGTTTTGCTCAAGCTTGATGATTTCCAGGCGAGGAAAGTCCTTTTTTAATTGAAATAAATTTTCCGGATTAGCGCCTCGCCAGGCATAAATAGATTGGTCGTCGTCACCCACCACGGTAAATTGACCGAGAGGGCCGACGAGGAATTTAAATAATTCGTATTGCGTGGTGTTGGTATCCTGGTACTCATCAAGCAAAAGATAACGGGTGTTATTGCGCCAGCGTTCTAAAATGTCTGGGTGTTCTTTGAATAGTTTTAGCGGCGCGAGTATCAGGTCGTCAAAGTCAACGGAATTACAAACCTGATTATATTGCTGATACTGCTCATACAGGGCGGCGGCAAATTGCTGTTGCTTATCTTCTGCCATAGACATCGCCTGCGGCGGCAAAACCGCCTGGTTTTTCCAGCCAGATATTTGCCAGGACAAGGGCTTTATCTGAGCCTTATCCAGTTGGTGTTGGCTATTTTCAAGAATGTCTTGCAGTACTTTAAACTTATCCTGCTCGTCTAAAATACTAATGTTTTTTTTAAAGCCGAGCGATTGATGTTCTTTGCGAATAATATCTAAGCCGAGAGAGTGAAAGGTTGATATGCGAACGTGCTTGGCCGTTTTCACAGAACAAATCTTTTCGACCCTCGAGCGCATTTCTTTGGCGGCTTTATTGGTAAAGGTCACGGCGGTGATATGTTTGGCCTCTATTCCTTTGTCTAGCAGGTGTGAAATTTTTTCCGTGATCACACGGGTTTTACCGCTGCCCGCACCGGCGATGACCAATAGTGGCTTGTCCGCAATTAAAACGGCTTTTTGTTGCTCGGGGTTAAGTTTAGGCACAGCGAATAATTAGAGTAAATACAAAGAAGAATTTTACCTTTTTTTGCGGGTGTCCATTCGTTAATTTAAGCTGCGGGTGATCTTATGTGATGCGTTTATCCATTCGACGGTAACTGAGGGCTTCGGTTAAATGGTGGCGTTGGATGGAATGTTGATTATCCATATCGGCGATAGTTCTTGAGACCTTTAAAATACGGTGATAAGCGCGGTGCGACAGGCCTAGTTTTTCAATAGCGTGCTCTAGTAAGGCGTGGTCGTCGTCGCTGATCGCGCAATGTTTTTTGATTTGCGGGATGGATAATAAATGATTGGCTGAACCTTGTCTTTCTATCGCCTGTTGTTGTGCAGCTTTAACGCGAGCAGCGACGGTGGCGCTGGTTTCCTCGCCCCCTTGTATGCCCGTCCTCAAGAGCTTGCTGGAAATTCGTGGTACTTCGATATGCATGTCTATTCTATCGAGCAGTGGGCCAGATATTTTGTTTCGATAACGTGTAATCTGAACCGGCGTACAGCGGCATCGTTGCGAAGCATCGGCCAGGTAACCACAAGGGCAGGGGTTCATCGCGGCGATAAGCTGGAAACGAGCGGGAAATTCTGTTTGGTGGTTGGCGCGGGAAATAGATATTTTTCCATTTTCGATAGGCTCGCGCAGCACCTCTAAAACTTTTCGGTCAAATTCGGGTAGCTCGTCTAAAAATAAAACGCCGTTATGCGCCAGCGACACTTCGCCGGGTTTTGGATGGCTGCCGCCGCCCACCAGCGCAACAGCGGAAGCAGTGTGGTGCGGCGATCTATAAGGTGGCACTCGCCA
>JBLIAQ010000124.1:0-5387 GCA_047634535.1 Cycloclasticus sp. | reverse complement strand
TAGCTGTAGTTGGAATGTTTGTTTTTAGCCATCTCGCCCGAACTCGGGGTTTTCACGTCCAGTACTTTGATGACGCGTGGATCCACCGCTGAAACGTCTAGTGCTCCGCTAGTTTCCAGTGACACATAATAACCTTCATCGCACAACTGCTGCATGAGGCCGTGTACGCGTTTTTGCGCCAGCGGTTCGCCCCCCGTGACGTTGATGTAACGCGCGCCCAATTGTTTTGTTTTTTTAACTATGTCGTCGATCGACTGCGTTTTGCCACCGTGAAATGCGTACTCAGTATCGCAATAATGACAGCGCAACGGACAGCCCGTCAAACGAATAAAGGTGGTAGGAAAACCCACAGTTTTACCTTCGCCCTGCAATGAATAAAAAATTTCTGTGATCCGCAGGCTATCTAAGGACATAACGATTAAAACTTAGGGGTTAACAAACTACTTAGTGTTTTTCTTGACGCATTTTTTCGAGACGCTGTCCGGCGAGCTGCGCAACCGTTGCACCAGGGTATGATGTCAACACTTTTTCCAGCGTTGCTCGAGACTGTTGCCACTGCTTATTTTCGTATTGGATGAAGCCAATTTTTAACAGCGCGTCTTTAGTTTTTGAGTGTGCAGGAAAGCGTGCAACCACCTCGTTAAACTCTTTGAGTGCGCGCTTAAAATCACGCGTGACATAACTCGCCTCGCCTAACCAATACAAGGCATTTGGCAAATAACTGCTCTTTGGATAAGCTGCGATAAAGGCTGAAAAATCGCTGATGGATTGTTCATATCGAGCGGCCTTTAAACTGGCAAACGCCGCTTCATAGGCGAGCTTATCTTCTCCAGAGTTAGTCGATGCTGGAGCAGCTGACGGACGTGATGAAATTGCTGATGTTGTATTAGCCGGTAACTCCGAGGAGCTAACTGGCGAACTGGTTTGGCCGGTTTCTAACTGTTGGATACGCCTATCGGTATCGAGATACAAGTCACGCTGGCGTTTTTTTAGTGATTCGATGGTGTGCGCCTGCTCTTCAATTTGACCTCGCATTTGCTGCACGTCATTTTGCAATTGTTCAAGGCGGTTATACATACCCAGCATGCTGGACGTTGATGCTGGTGGTGGAGCGATCTGCCCTCTACCGTCAATAACTGGTGGTAGGGCTGCCGAAGCAGCCCCACTCATCAATAGCAGGGCGGCCACCAGCCGCCCCTTTTGTTTCTTAGTAATCAATGCGCAGGATAAATAAGCTCAACGCGACGATTTAAACTCCAGGATGATTCATCGTGACCCATCTCTACAGGTTTTTCTTCGCCAAGTGCAACAGCTTCCGTTTGATTAGCTGATGCGCCCTGTAATGCTAATAAATTTTGCACCGTATTTGCACGTCGCTCACTCAGTGCAACGTTATACTCACGAGTACCTCTCTCATCAGCGTGACCTTCAACGATAATCGAAACACCTGAGTTAGCCGCTAAATAAGCACCATGTGCCGCGATAACTGCTTCATATTGTGGCTCTACAGCACTACTATCAAACGCAAAATAGATAACTTTTGTTGATAATGGGCTAGCTGGGTTATCAAGCGGGTGCCCAGTATAGTCGTTGCCATCCATCATTCCTGATGTATCAGCCCCATCATGCATACCGGACATCGCATCATTAGATGATTTTTCATCACCTCCAAACATACTACAGCCAGCCAGCGCCGTAGAAAGTAAAAGGCTTACTAGTAAATTTTTATACATTTTCATTTTTCCCTATAGTTATTTAAAAGGTGACCACGCTGGTTCTCTAACTTCGCCACCTTGAAGACGAAGTTTTTGTCGTACTTTTCCATCAGATGATACCGCAGCAAGTATAGATTTCAAACCATCATTTGTTGAATACAAGATCATACTGCCATTCGGCGCATAACTTGGGGATTCATCTAACTTTCCATCGGTTAAAATACTGATAAAACCGGTCTTTAAATCCAGTGTCGCAATACGGTACTGGTCATTAACTCGGTGTACCATTGTAATATTTTTTCCATCCGGAGAATAGCTCGCTCTTGCATTATACGCGCCTTCAAATGTAACACGAGCGGCCTGCCCACCATTAACAGATACTCGATATATTTGCGGTTTACCGCCACGATCAGAGGTAAATATAATCTGCCGTCCGTCAGGTGACCAACTTGGTTCAGTGTCGATAGCGTAACTAGTCGTTAAACGACGAAAAGAACGCGTGATCACATTATAGATATATATATCAGCGCTACCGTCTTTGGATAAGGTGAGCGCTAATTGAGTACCATCGGGTGACCACGACGGGGCACCATTAATACCCTTAAACGACTGTAGTTTCTCTCGCTGACCAGTTCTAAGGGTTTGCGTGTAAATGGATGAACGCCTTCCTTCAAAAGAGACATAAGAAAGTTTATCGCCCATTGGTGACCACGCTGGCGACATGATTGGCTCCGACGAGGTGACGATCGTTTTTGGGCCAAATCCATCAGCGTCGGCCACCTGAATTTTATACTCATGTTGGCCATTCAAGCCCTGCTTTGACGTCACGTAGGCCATGCGGGTACTAAAAGCGCCTTTTTGGCCTGTTAATTTTTCGTATATCAAGTCACTAATTCGATGCGCCGCAGCCCTTAGATCAGATCTGTTGGCGGGGATGCTAAAGCCTGTTAACTGTTCGCCCTTGTACACGTCAAACAGTTGAAACTGCACCGTTAGCTGTCCATTCGCGTTATCGATCACCTTGCCAATTACCAGGTTATCTTGCCCCAGCGCCTGCCAATTTCGAAAATTCACCTGTTCGGTTGAAGATGGCTTATCCAGCATATCGAAACGAGACAATGATTTAAATCGGCCGCTGCGAACCAGGTCATCACTGATTACCTGGGCTATATCAACCGGCAGACCTCCCGTTGTTTGAGGGCTTAAAAAAGGCACAATAGCAATCGGCTGGGCTGACGATACACCCTGAGTTATTTCAATTTTCAGCGCCTCACTAAACGCTGATGAATTGAATAAAAAAGTGAGGATTAATACTGCTTTAATCGTTCTTTTCATTCGACGTTAGCCTCCGGGCTTAAAATAAAATTCAAGGGTTCTAAAATAGCTGAACATACTTGGGTCACTTGGCAAAGGCAAGGGGGACGCTTTCTTCGTTGCCAGCTCTACAGAGCGGTCAAAAAACGTATTACCGCTGGATTTAATGACTTGTGCGTCAAGTACCTCGCCACCGGGTATCAAGCGAACACGAACGACACACGACAACCCTGAAATATCACCCAGAGGCTCTATCCAGTTCCGCCCGACCTTTGCCCTTATCAAATCGGTAAAGCTGCCGATCGCTTCTTGCGCTCGCATTTCCAGCTCTTCCTGTTCTGCCATCTCACGCAGGGCGCGCTCTCTTTGAGCCTGCTCTTTTGCCGCATTTTCTCTGGCGACTTTTTCTTTCGCCGCTTTTTCCTTTATAGCCTTATCTTTTTGGGCCTTTTCTCGAGCAACTTTTTCTTTTTCAGCCTTATCTTTCCTGATTTTTTCTTGCGCTGCTTTGTCTTGCGCTACCTTGTCTTGCGCTGCTTTGTCTTTTTCTAGCTGCTGCTTCTTTTTCGCATCATCTAGTTTCTTTAGTTTAGCTGCCTCATCCTGTTTTTTTTTGGCTAATTCTTGCTGTTCGATTTCTTTTTTCTTTAACTCTTGCTGTTTTCTAAGATCCGCCAGTTTTTTTTCTTCATCCAGTCGTTTCTTTTTTAACTCATCGAGTTGCTTTTTTTCTTGTAGCTTCTTTTGACGGTCGATACTTTTTAGCTTTTCGGCCTCGGCTTTAATTTTTGATTCGTCTATTACCGTTGCTTTAACGATGTTGAGGGCTGGTTTTGTTTTAAGCTCATCATCGCTAAAGTCTGCTCCGAAGATAAAAAATACAACCAGCAACAAATGAAAAACGAGCGACAAAATACTTGCTTTGGGGTGTTTTTTAAATATCTCAAGCATGATTAAGGTCGCTAGTTGCCTGGATCGGTGAGCAGACCAACACTGGGCACGCCAGCGGCTTGTAGCGCAGTCATCGCACTGACTACTTCGCCATAGGCCACGCCCTTGTCACCACGAATCATCACGGCTGTTGTTGGTTGATTGCGCAAAACGGCGGCTACCATCGTTTGCAAGGTTTCGGTTGATACGGGTTGATCGGTATTTTCACCCACATCCAAAAAATACTGCCCTTGCTTATCAACGCTAACCACTAGAGGTGGAATATTATTGTCTTCGACCGGGTTTGCGTTTGCTTCGGGTAGTTCTATCTCTACGCCTTGTTGAATGAGCGGCGCCGTGATCATAAAAATAATCAGCAACACCAGCATCACGTCGATATAGGGCACGACGTTAATCTCGCCCATTGGGCGTCGTTTTGAACTACGCGCCATTATTTTTCCTCGACCATCGTAATATGCGCCTGACGTTGTAAAACCGAGGTGAAATCGTCCATAAAGGTTTCATAACGCGTCGCCAAACGGTCCGCATTGGTTGAAAAACGGTTATACGCAACCACCGCTGGAATGGCGGCAAATAGACCCATGGCGGTAGCTACTAATGCTTCAGAAATACCTGGTGCGACCAGCGCTAGTGTCGCTTGCTTCACATTACCCAGTGCCTGGAACGAACTCATAATTCCCCATACCGTACCGAATAAACCCACATAAGGGCTGGTTGAACCAACCGTCGCTAAAAAGGGTAAATGGTTATCCAATAAATCCATTTCCCGGGTGTATTGCGCCTGCATGGCGCGTCGTGCACCTTCCACCACGTGCATCGGCTCCATGCCTTTTTGCTCTTTCAGTCGTTTGTATTCCTGAAAGCCCATATGGAAAATACTCTCCATACCACTTCTAGCATAATGATCTGAGCCGACTTGACGAGACAACTCGGTCAAATCAATACCAGACCAAAACCGTTTTTCAAACCTGTTAGTCACTTCTAGAGCGGTTTTAAACTCTTTGAATTTAGCAAAAATAAAGGTCCAGGAAACGATAGACGCTACTGCTAACATCAGCATCACGAGTTTTACGATGGGCCCTGCTTGCATTATAAGGTGGACGATAGATAAATCTGTGCTCATATCAATTGCTCAATCATTTTTGTTGGAATGGCTTTAACTTTCATACTACCTGCATCAAGGCAAACGACCTTAATGACGGATTTGTTTATTATTTCATGCTTTGGCTCAGAGCGTATCACCGTTTGATGAAAAATTAGTGACGCTCGTTTCAGTTCAAACACCTCGGTGGTTACTATCAGCTGATCATTAAATTTTGCCGGCTTTATATAATCCATCTGGATCGCTCGAACGGCAAAGGCAAGCCCCTGATGGTCAATCAGCTCATCTTGCTCAAAGCCTTTTTC
>JBLIAQ010000123.1:0-5439 GCA_047634535.1 Cycloclasticus sp. | reverse complement strand
GACTTATTAGAAGTCGATGACGAAACGATTGAAATTCATTTAGCTCTCGGTACACTTTTCCGCCAGCGGGGCGAAGTCGAAAAGTCAATAAGACTGCATCAGAATCTAATCGCGCGGCCACAGTTAAGTCATGCTATGCGTACTGATGTGCTGAATGAATTGGGTCTGGACTATATGCGTGCTGGCTTATTAGACCGCGCAGAAAGTATTTTTCTAGAGCTTGAAAAAAATACCGAGCACAAATTAAATGCTACCAAACAATTATTGTCTATTTTTCAACAAGAGAAAGAGTGGATTACGGCGATAGAGTATGTCGTTAAATTAGTGTCAATTGAGGGGATAAAACAAACGTCTGTGCTGTCTCAGTTGCATTGTGAAGTTGCAGCAGATTATCTCGCTAAGAATGATATAAGTGCAGCACGAAACTACTTAAAAAAAGCACTGAAAATCGATCCAACATGCGTTCGAGCTAGCGTTATGTCGGCTCAAATTTATAGGCAAAATAAAGACTATAAACAGGCGTTGAAAACGTTAATCAACGTACAAAATCAAAACATTAGCTTTGTTCCAGTCTATCTCGATTTGATTATCGATTGCTTCGATAAGTTGAACCAACCAACACAAAAATTTAATTTCCTCGTAGAGCTGCAGGCCATTAATGAATCTTCGTTTGTTATCAGCCGTTTTCTTGATGTTTTGCTAGAGCAGAAAGGCGCTGAACAAGCGGCGGCATATATACGAGAAAAGTTACTAAATGATCCCAGAGAAAGCATGCTGCAACTGTACGCGAAGATTAAAAAAGACTCAGTTAATCTTGATGATGCTCATTTCTTTTGTGACGCGCTAAATAAGCTTGAAGTTGTACCATTAAGTTTTCAATGCCAGCAATGCGGTTTTAGTTCGGTGGACTTAAACTGGTGTTGCCCGAGCTGTAAGCAATGGGACGTCACCAATCCGGTTTCTGTTTAGTACGTTGAAATAGTCTTTCAGTCGAGGTTTTTTGTAAGTAATAACTTACCTACGATTAAGACAATGCGTATTTACCCGTAATTTTTAGTTAGTAATACTCGTATAGCTTGTAGAGCAAGGATGTTTCATTAATTAAGAATAGGGATATTTATGAAAAATATTATAGCGTTGCTTATCGTTTTATTATGTCTGTTAACATCACTTTCTGCTTTTGCCGTTAACGTTAATACCGCATCAGCTGAAGAAATTTCAGAAGAACTTAAGGGTATTGGTATAGCCAAAGCTGGGGCGATTGTAAGGTACCGTGAAGAAAAAGGCCCGTTCAAAAGCCTGCAGGACCTGATAAACGTAAAGGGAATCGGTGCGGCGACGGTTGATAAAAACCGTGAAAATATTCAGTTAGACCTTGATGAATAAACTGATGGTTTGTTAGCGTTAAAAAAGCCCTGAGTAGTCAGGGCTTTTTTTGTTACTTTTTAGAATTGGCTCTCATTCAAGCTCATTATATTATCGCTACCGGACATAATGCTGGATAACAAAGAACCCGTCTGTGGTAATAGGCGTTGCATATAAAATAAGCCAGTTTTCAGTTTAGCGTCATAGAATTCATCCGATAGTTGGCCGTTATTATGAATGATGTTGTCAGCTATTTTGGCCCACATAAACCCTATGGCCACCAGACCGAATAATTTAAGGTAATCACTTGCCGCGGCGGCGGCTTCATCAGGATTCGAAAGTCCTTTTTGTGCAATCATTAGCGTCGCATTCTGTAATCTAGAAAATGATTTCGCCAGTGGATTAATAAAGGGCGACATCTGTTTATCGTCGCTATGCTGAGTTATAAAATCTGACAGAGGGTGAAAGAAACGACGAAGGTTTCTACCCATATGGTCTGGTAATTTTCTACCAACCAGGTCTAAGGCTTGAATACCATTAGCACCTTCATAAATTTGACAAATTCTGGCGTCGCGCAGGTACTGCTCCATACCATTTTCACGAATATAGCCGTGGCCACCATAAACTTGCATACCCAAACTCGTCACCGTTTCGCCTATATCGGTTAAAAAAGCCTTAAACACGGGCGTTAATAAAGAGACCAGTTCATCGGCTTGTTGGCGTTTATTTTCGTCAGTCGAATGCTGAGAGACATCAAGTTGAAAAGAAAGCCAGGTACTGAATGCGCGAGCACCTTCCGTATAAGCTTTCATCGTCAATAACATGCGTCTGATGTCTGGGTGTACTATCAGTGGATCGGCGGCTTTATCGGGGTGTTTAGTCCCTGTTAAAGCACGACCTTGAAGTCGCTCTTTGGCGTAATCTACAGCGCCACAATATGAGGCGTGCGCAACCGCAAGTCCTTGTATGCCAACGTGAATTCGAGCGCTGTTCATCATAATAAACATCGCTTTCATACCTTTGTTCAGGTCACCAATGAGGTAACCGTTCGAATTTTCAAATTCTAAGGCGCAGGTAGCGGAAGCCCTGATCCCCATTTTATGCTCAATAGCGCTACATACAACGGCATTTGAAGTTCCAAGAGAACCATCGTCGGCGACATTAATTTTAGGTACCAGAAATAAACTAATACCCTTGATGCCCGCGGGGGAGTCTGGTGTTCTTGCCAGCACCAGATGAATAATGTTTTCGCTGAGGTCGTGCTCACCAGCGGATATAAAAATTTTGCTGCCGCTGATGAGGTAACTTCCATTATCTTGCGGTATTGCTTTTGTTCGAATTAAGCCGAGATCGGTACCGGAGTGTGGTTCGGTTAAGCACATTGTGCCGCTCCATTTACCAGATACCATATTGGGTAAGAATTTATTTTTCAGTTCATCTGTTGCAAACCTTTCAATCGCGTTATACGCCCCGATGGTTAGACCCAGATAAATACTGAAGGACATATTGCTAGAAACGATCGTTTCATCGACGGCATTGGCAACATAGTGCGGTAAACCCTGCCCGCCATGCTCAGACTTACAGGTTAAATTTCCCCAACCAGCCTCAGTCATTTCCAGGTAAGCATCCTTAAAACCTTCGGGTGTGCTAACGCCGCCGTTGGCCAATGTGCAACCCTGTTCATCACCTGTACGATTTAAGGGAAACAATAACGATTCACTGATTTTAGCGGCTTCTTCAAAAATTGCATCGGTCAGATCAGGTGTCATTTCGGCAAATTCTGCGATATCACTGAGCTCTGATTTATCCAGAAACTCATTGTCCAGGTATTTGATGTCTTCGATGGGTGCTTTAAAAATAGCCATATTTAATTCCTCAACGGTTTGCCGGTTTCTAGCATCTGCTGGATGCGATCGAGCGTACTGTCTTGTTTTATCAAGTGCATGAAGGCATTTCGCTCGAGTTGCAATATATCTTCTTCACTATGAACGTCGGAGATATCGGTTTCTCCGCCGCTGAGTACGATGGCGAGCTGCTCAGCTATCACACCATCATAGGCAGTCGCTTTTCCAGACTGTATAAAGCTTGTGACGGCTAAATTGAGTGCGGTTCGAGCTGTGGCGCCGGGTAACGATAACTCAACGACTTCTGCGGGCTTGTAATCGACCACCAGTGATAAAGCTTTATTTTTTGCATCAAACAGCAAACGATCACGGTTCATGGTGATGCCGTCTGATGGTGATATAAACAAGTATTCCTTCGCCTCGGCGGCTGAGGTTGAAACCGTTGCTGTACTAATTAACTCGAACGCTTTGCTAATCGCGGGCATGGGACCTTTAGGTCGGGTAGGATTTGTCATCCAGCGGTTTAGCGTCTCTTTCGTACCACCCCAGGCGGGGATAAGTCCAACGCCTACTTCAACCAAACCTATGTAGCTTTCTGAGTGAGCCTGGATGGCGTCGCAATGTAGCAGGCTTTCGCAGCCGCCGCCAAGCGCCATACCTGATGGCGCACCAACAACAGGGAAGGGCGCCCGTTTTAAGGCTTTATAAGTATCCTGGCCAGACTTCACCATCGCTTCAATCTGTGGCCAGGCGGCCACGTTGGCGGCGAATAGCGCCAGGCCTATATTGGCACCAACAGAATAATTGTCTGCTTCGTTATACAAAACCAGGGCTTTGTATTGGCCAGGAATAATGCCTATAGCCGTAGCAACCATCGTTAAAATATCGGGATCGATCGCGTTCATTTTGCTATGAAATTCAAGGCACACCACGCCATCACCAATATCCCATAAGCTCGCCGATGCGTTAGCCTGTATGGGTTTCTGGCGCTGTTTGATATCGCTTAGTAATAGAACGCCTTCTTCATGTCTTATGTCCTGATATTCTCCAGCCAGGTTTAGACACTGGCGCTGTTGATTATCGAAGCGATAAAATGATTTTCCTTTTGCCGCAGCCAAGATGGGAGCAATCGTTTGTTTATCGGCTTCAAGTTTTTCGATAAACCAGTCAACGCCCAGCTTATCAATCAGTTCAAATGGTCCGTATTTCCAGTTGTAGCCGAGTTTCATCGCGCGATCAATCGCTTCTATATTGTCGCCAATTTCTGGTACCAATCCAGCGCTATAGCTCAAAGTTTTTGATAAAACGGACCAGGCGAATTGACCTCCTTTATCGTCAAAACAGACTAATTGGCGTAAGTCTTTTGCAACAGAAGGTGTTAACGAGGCTAAGTTGGCCTTTTGGCTAGTAGCGTATTCCCCCGACTTTAGATTGATAGACTCTTTTACTTTGTTTCCTCTGGATTTATTGATGCGATAAAAACCGCCTTTACCCTTGCGGCCGGTATAGCCGTCATCAATCATTTTCTTAACCAGCTCTGGGATAACGGCTTGTTGGTGAAAAGCATCGGTCTTCGGTAACGAATGAATCATCGAATTAAGCACATGCGGCATGATGTCGATACCCACCAAATCCATTAAGCCGAAAATTCCCGTATTAGGAATACCCATAGGTCTGCCACTGATAGCGTCTGCCTCTTCAACGCTTAGGTCGAGACGCATAGCTTCAAGCATGGCAGTTTGGATCCAGTAAGTGCCAATCCGATTAGCGATAAACCCCGGCGTGTCGTTGCATTTGACAACACCCTTGCCGAGCTCGTAGTCACAGAAACTGGCCAGCGTATCGACCGTCTCTTGTCGTGTATCAGGTCCTTGTACAATTTCTAATAAGCGCATGTAACGGGGCGGATTAAAAAAGTGAGTGATCAAAAAATTGTTCGTTAAGCTTTCTGACAGGTCAGCCGTTAAATCAGCGAGCGGTAGGGTAGAGGTGTTAGACGAAACGATGCTGTCGGGTTTGCGTACTGCATCTATTTTTTTATACAAAGCCTGTTTTAAATCGAGGCGCTCTATGATCACCTCTATAATCCAGTCGATATCGGCGAGGTCTGATAAGTTGTCCTCAAGGTTTCCCGCGCTAATGTTTTTTGCATTGCGTTTATGCATTAGCGCCGCTGGTTTGAGTTTTAACAGCTTTTCGATGGCGCTTTCAGCGATGATATTTCTGTTTT
>JBLIAQ010000122.1:0-5584 GCA_047634535.1 Cycloclasticus sp. | reverse complement strand
GCAGGGTTTGCAAGGCCGAGAATACCGTCAGTCGGCAGACGTTCATCCATAGTAGCGTGCGTGTAGGACAGCCTAAAAGTTCCGCGCGTGGTCGGCGTGAAGCTGTATCCGCCATTCAGGTAAAGCTGATGCGCCTGATTGTCGAGTGGAGACGACAGATAATCGGTCGTGCCGGTGTCAATGTTTGTAGCGGTCAATAGCGAATTATCTGTGCCGTATAGGCTGCCATAGTACCCCCCTGTCAACTGGAACTGCCTATCGGCATAATTCAGTTTAGTGTCTAACTGACGAGTAGTACTGTCTATAGGTTCTGCCAGGAAATTAACTTGACCGCCACTACTGGTCCGGTAGCCCCAGTGGCGGTCACCGGTTTTTTTCTCATTTTTTATATCCACATGGAAGCTGAGATTCGAGCTGAGGTATTTGAAGAAGTTCAGACCAATTTTCTCACGCCTGGTTCCCAGCTTGATATTCGCCCCAGTTGCAGGCGCAATAGTAGAGGGAACTGTCTGCGTTTCTGTGCCAACCCCCGTGATGCTTGTATTTATCGTATAAGGATCTACGCGTACCATTTCACCGTAATCGAGACCTACTCCCCAGTCACCCTGACGTTCGTAACCGATATCAAATTTCCGTTTATCAAGCCCCAGGTCCTCCACCTTAAAAGTAAACCATGAACCCTCTTCCTCATTGCGCCGTTTGATATCAGCATCCAGCAACCAGACTGTCTCGCTATCCCGGATACCATCAAACATACCGAATTCTTCGCGGTCTCCACTCCAATACCCCATTCCAACGGATACCTTACTTTCAGGTTGCGTCAATTCTGCAAGCGCGTCATCTACTTGATCTGAGGCTAGTGCGTTACCTAATGCCAGTGAGGCTGCCGTTGCCAGCTTTACCAGAGTGGCTCTATGCATGACTTTCTCCCTTTAAGTCGTTAGCGGACAAAACGACCTGGAGCCGTTGTATCCTCGCTGCTATTGCTGCCGTGAATATTGGTATGACAATTTAGACAGCCGCGGCCGACGCTGCTTAAACCTGAGCGACTCGTGGTCGGGGCACCGGGGATGCGAGCGGAATCTGTGGGGTGACGCGTATTGCTGTGGCATTGCTGGCACAAATACGGCGAACGAGATTTGAGCATCTTGGCGATAGTCGTACCGTGAGGGTTATGACAAATGGTGCAGTCCTCGGTCACTGGCTGATGATTATGTACGAATGGGCCGCGTTTTTCCGCGTGGCACTGGAAGCACGTTTCATTCACACTGTCCTTAACCAGCTGTTTGGTGCCCGCCGAGCCATGTGGATTATGGCAGTCCGAACAGCCCATTTCGCCTTCTAGTACTGGGTGGTGAGAAGGTCGGTGAAGCTGCGCGCGCTGTTCCTTATGGCAATTAAAGCAGAGTTCTGTCTGCGCTTTTTTATCGCTGACTCGGTCGTGAGCCGCGTGTACCTGATGACAGCTGCTACAGGCCACATCACGATTTGCGTGACTACTGCTATCCCAAAACATACGGTGTCCACCCTGGTGACAGCTCAAACAGACGGCGCTTTGTTCTGCAGCAGGGGTCTGCGGCCATTTGATTTCGCTATTCACCCGCTCGTGACGCGGTACGGCTGATTGTGCGTTGCGAAAGTTAATATCGGGGCTAGCTCGATCTTTATCGCGGCCACTTTTAATGTGTTCCGCGCTCTCACCGTGGCAACTGGTACAGGTCGGGGTGCGGCTATCAGCCGTCACGCCGTGCTTGGTCTTGCCAATTTGCAATACGGGGTAGGCCTGATCCTCGTCGTGGCACTTGGTGCAGCTTGCGTCACCGCGCATAACGACATCTCTGGACGACTTGCCGTCAAGGTCTGCAGTTTGCGCCCATCCCGTGTTAACCCACACGGTAAAACTAACCAGCAAAATTGCGAGCCTGAAAAAACGAGTTAAGACGACATTCCGATTGTCCATTCTTATTAAACCCCTGTTTTATTACCTTAATCAATTAAAGAATGCGATAGAGGAAATCTTGCCACACTTCGCACCTCCTCAATTTGATCTATATCAGAACCAGACTCTTTTTTATTAAAAAACCATTAAAACTATTTACCCGCACCTACTTTATCCAGCATTATTGATTTTCAGCATATCCTATTTTTCAATCTCTTCCCATTTAGTCTTATATATAACTAAAATGCTGTACGGAAATTGAAGCCTTTTTATGGTGTATAGTCGTACTGTTAAATAACTCAAACTTGAACTCTTTGTAGCCCGGATTTGTATGACGCTTTGTGTTGAAAATTTAAATTGTTGGCGCGGTAAACAAGCACTTTTTGAGAAATTATCCTTCACTCTAGAACCCAAAAAATTACTCCTGGTAGAGGGTTCAAACGGTTGCGGAAAAACGACCTTGCTTAAAATCATCGCTGGTCTAAGGCAACCGAATGGCGGCGGCGTGAGATGGAAGCAGAAACAACTAAATGAGGTTTTTGACGATTACAAAACACAGCTTAAATGGCTAGGCCACAACAATGCTCTCAACAGAAATTTAAGCGTTAGAGAAAATCTATCCGTGGTATTAAAACTGTCGTCAAGCCGAGACGCCGACATTGAAACGGCGATACAGAAATTTGGCTTAAGTTCACAACAGCACACCCTGGTTAAGCAACTTTCTGCTGGTATGAAAAGGCGTTTGGCGATAGCTCGATTAATCATCGGGCGTTCATCGGTATGGATTTTAGATGAACCACAAACGTCCCTTGATAAGGCCGGTATTAAACTGTTCGAATCTATGACGACGGATTTTCTTGATCAGGGTGGAATGGTCGTTATGGCCTCACACCAGCCTTTGTCTATACAGAACGAGTATATTCAACGCCTTAGTTTGTCCAGATAATTACGATGCCTGAACTTTCATTTTTTATTTTGTTACAGCGCGAATTTACAATCGCTTCTCGCTGTACTCAACAATTCTTGTTACCCGTTTTTTTCTTTTGCCTAGTTGTTTTGTTATTTCCTCTAGGACTGAGTCCTTCGCCTGAACTGATTCAAACGATAGCGCCTGGGATCATATGGGTGGCCACCTTACTGGCCGTTTTATTCTCACTCGACAACTTATTCCTTGAGGACTTCGAAGATGGTTTTATCGAACTGCTCATATTCAGTCCCTGTTCTTTACCGGTACTGCTCGCTGGTAAAGTAAGCGGGCTATGGTTAATTATTATCGCGCCGTTGCTGGCAATTTCTGCGCTGTTGAGCGTCTTCCTAGGGCTGCCCGTTGAAAGCCTGAGCACGCTTATGATTAGCCTGCTGCTAGGCACACCCATATTAATGTTTGTTGGCGCTATTGCCGCCGCACTAACAACCGGTACCCAGCAAAACAGCATGCTAAGCACCTTACTGATTCTTCCGCTTTATATACCGGTTCTCATTTTTGCTAGTAGCGCGGTGCAAAATGCAGCGACCGGCTTATCGGCCAGCCCTCAATTGTATATGCTATCGGCTTTATTGGTGTTAACGTTGACCCTGGCTCCTGTTGCCATATCATCCGCGTTAAAAATTGGACTATCTCAATGATATTAGTTAACTGGCTAAATAAAATCGCTTCACCACAACGGTTTTATTTATTTTGCGGTAAATGGACTCCGTGGTTATCGCTTTTGTTTTTCATCCTGTTATCACTGGGTTTATATGGTGGCCTGGTCACCGCCCCCGCCGACTACCAACAGGGCGATGCGTTCAGAATTATTTATGTCCACGTGCCCGCGGCGTGGATGTCATTATTCATTTATATCGTCATGGCAACAAATGCTGTGGTCGCCATTATCTGGCGAATTAAAGTCGCGGAAGTCAGCATCATTTGTTGCGCACATATTGGCGCCTATTTTACTTTTCTCGCGCTCGTGACCGGTTCTCTGTGGGGTAAACCGATGTGGGGCACGTGGTGGACATGGGATGCCCGTTTAACGTCGGAATTAGTCTTATTATTTCTGTATTTAGGTATTATTGCGCTTTATAACGCTTACGAAGACAAGCGTTCAGCTTCCAGAGCCATTGCGATTTTAACCCTCGTAGGCGTGATCAATATCCCCATCATCCATTACTCCGTTGTTTGGTGGAACACGCTTCATCAAGGTGCCACCGTTAGCAAATTCGATAAGCCATCCATTGACACCAGGATGCTGATCCCACTCCTTGAAATGGGCGTCGCTTTCAGCGTTTATTTTTTCATCTCGCTTTTTCAGCGCGCGAGAAATGAAATTCTGCAACGAGAATTTAATAGCCAGTGGGTTAAAGAACTGGTCAAGGAGAAATCTAATGCGTGATTTTATCGCAATGGGCGGCTATGGATTTTATATATGGACATCCTACGCGCTGACTTTTTTTGTGCTTGCGATCAATATAATCATTAGTCGCGTTAAACGTCGGCAAATACTAAATGAATTATCGAATTTCCATCAAACTCAGGCGCCTGTAAAAGATGAATAACAAACGAAAGAAGAGGCTTTTATTCATCATCTTATTGGTCTCTGGCGTCGCCATATCGGCCACTTTAGCGCTTCAATCATTTAATGAAAATTTGATGTACTTTTACCCACCCTCTGACATCAAGGCGGGGAAAGCACCGGTAGACCACCTGTTTCGCGTCGGCGGTCTGGTTGTGGAAAACAGCCTGAAACGTGAAAACGACAGTTTAACGCTAGAGTTCCTGCTGACCGACCAGGCCAACACTATCAAAGTACGATATACCGGCATATTGCCCGACTTATTTCGCGAAGGCCAGGGCATTATCGCCCGCGGAAAGCTCGATGCAAAAGGAGTTTTTATAGCCGAGGAAGTACTGGCTAAACACGACGAGAACTATATGCCACCCGAGGTAGCGGATAGTTTGAAAAGTAACCACAACAAGGTAAGCAATGATTCCTGATATAGGGCAACTCGCGTTAATCTTCGCTCTATTAATGGCTGTTTATCAGGCCATTTTGCCGATGGTCTCTTCATTTAAAGGTTTTCAGGCCGGCATTGCCACCGCTCGTTATCTTGCGTCAGGGCAATTTATCTTTTTATGCATTTCATTTGCCTGCCTCACTTACGCCTTTTTAACGGATGACTTTTCGGTTAAATACGTCGCTTCTACGTCCAACCTTAGCCTTCCTGTTCTTTACAAAATATCGGGAGTTTGGGGCGCTCACGAGGGTTCTTTATTGCTTTGGGCACTCATTTTATCTCTTTGGACCGTCGCCGTTTGTTTGTTTAGCCGTGATTTACCAGCCGTTTACCTGGCGCGTGTCATTAGCGTGATGGGCTTTATCAGTGTGGGATTTTTGATTTTTTTGCTGGCCTTATCCAACCCTTTTGAAAAATTACCCTTCACACCTGCTGATGGTCGTAGTCTTAACCCCTTACTGCAAGACCCCGGTCTGGCGATCCACCCGCCGATGCTGTATATGGGTTATGTTGGCTTCTGTGTCGCCTTTGCTTTTGCTATTTCGGCGTTAATCTCCGGGAAGATTGACGCCCTATGGGTTCGATGGGTAAGGCCCTGGACCAATATTGCCTGGTGCTTTTTAACTATCGGCATCACGCTCGGTAGCT
>JBLIAQ010000121.1:0-5589 GCA_047634535.1 Cycloclasticus sp. | reverse complement strand
CGACGATCCAGTCGACACTGCGTTTATGGTCGGCAAAACCGAGCACTTCAACCGCGCCGTCAAAACCTTCTTTCTGCGCCCAATCGTTAATATTACGTACTGCTTCTTTTTCGCCATCGGACACACAGGCCGAAGCCACTTCTATCCGATCAACGCGTAACGATTTAAGTAAGGCCTTGGCGATGCTAACTTTCTCTGCCGGTGAAAACGAGACCCCCTGGGTCTGCTCGCCGTCGCGCAGCGTCGTATCCATCAGCTGAATATGCCTTGTGTTAGTCGCCATTATTTTGCTACTTTTTTACCTGTTTACTACGCCCAAAGCCACGGGAAACGCTGTTTATTCTGCTCTTCAAACGCGCTAATTTTTTCTTCGTGCTTAAGCGTTAAGCCGATATCATCCAGACCATTCAGCATGTTATCTTTGCGGAACGGGTCTATTTCAAACGTAAAGCCATTACCGGCAGGGGTTGTGACTTGCTGGTTTTCAAGGTCGACGATAAATTTAACGCCTTCGTTATTTGCAATTTCCTGCATCAACGCATCTGACTGCGCCTGACTGACTTTGATCGCAAGAATACCGTTTTTAAAACAGTTGTTATAAAAAATATCAGCGTAACTGGTTGAAATAATAGTATTAAAACCAAAATCGGCAATCGCCCAGGGCGCGTGTTCACGAGACGAACCACAGCCAAAGTTATCGCCCGCCACAAGGACTTTTGCACCTTTAAACTTAGGGTTATTTAGCTCAAAGCCCGGGTTTTCAGTTACCCCATCGTTTTCATAACGCCAATCGTGAAATAGATGGATACCAAAACCACTGCGTTCCACTTTTTTTAAGAACTGTTTTGGAATAATTTGATCGGTATCAACGTTATTTCGTTTCATCAACGCCGCGATGCTTTCGTGCTTTTTATATGCTTCCATTGTATTAACCCAATTTTGTGATATCGACGAAGTGACCCGCAGCCGCTGCCGCAGCTGCCATCGCAGGTGAAACCAAATGCGTGCGACCGCCCTTGCCCTGACGACCTTCAAAATTACGGTTTGAGGTTGATGCACAACGTTGGCCGTCTTTTAATTCATCACCATTCATCGCCAGACACATTGAGCAACCCGGATCACGCCACTCCCATCCTGCGTCTTTAAAAATTTTATCGAGGCCTTCTTTCTCAGCTTGTAATTTCACGCGATACGAACCCGGAACTACTATTGCTGTAACGCCTTCTGCGACTTTAGTGCCTTTGGCGATACTCGCTGCATCGCGAAAATCTTCGATACGGCCATTGGTACATGATCCTATAAACGCATAATCAATTTTGATATCCGTCATTTTTGTATTCGGTTTCAGATCCATGTATTTCAACGCGCCTTCACAGGCCAACCTCTTACCAGCGTCGGCGAAAAACTCCGGACCTGGCACAACGCCATTAACACCCACCACTTGTTCTGGAGATGTACCCCAGGTGACTTGTGGTGCAATATCAGAAGCATTTAAGGTCACTATCGCATCGAACTGTGCGCCTACCTCGGTAACCAACGACTTCCAGTATTCGAGCGCCTGCTCCCAGGCATCACCTTTAGGCGCGAATTCACGGCCCTTTAGAAATTCATAAGTTTTTTCATCTGGCGCCACCATACCAGCACGCGCGCCCGCTTCGATTGCCATATTACACAACGTCATACGGCCTTCCATAGACAGTGCTCTAATCGCCTCTCCGGCGTATTCGATCACGTAACCGGTACCACCTGCGGTACCCGTTTTACCAATAACGGCCAGCGCGATATCTTTAGCGGTACAGTACTTGGACAGCTCTCCGTCCACTTGAACCAGCATGGTTTTTGATTTTTGTTGCGGTAAGGTTTGCGTCGCCATCACGTGTTCGACTTCAGAAGTGCCGATACCGAAAGCGAGCGAGCCAAAAGCGCCGTGCGTTGCGGTATGGCTGTCGCCACACACCACTACCATTCCTGGATGCACAAACCCGTGCTCAGGTACGACGATATGAATCACGCCGTTATCTGGGCTTTGCATATTGTACAAATTCAGGCCATTTTCTTCGCAATTAACCGCCATGGTTTCAATTTGCTTTTTCGCGATTGGGTCTGCGATGGGCAAATCGCGGTCTTTAGTCGGCACACAATGATCCATTGTCGCCAAAATGCTATGCGGGTTGCGTACCTTCCGGTTCGCTACGCGAAGGCCTTCAAAGGCTTGCGGACTGGTGACTTCATGCATTAAATGCCTGTCGACATACAGTAAAGGAGCCTGACCTTCTGCCTGATGGACGAAGTGGCTATCCCAAATTTTTTCATACATTGTTTTTTTCATGTTTCTACCCAAAGCTTGATTTCCTTAACGAATTTAATTCGTCAAAAAGGAAGTGATAATCGACCTAAACCGAATGAACCTTGTATTTTCGCTAAATTAGCGACATTTTGCAATCAATGACTATTTTTTACTAGCATAAAAAAAGGCGAAACAATAAAGTTTCGCCTTTTTAAATCCATCTAAAAAATGGAGCTGGCAATAGGATTCGAACCTACGACCTGCTGATTACAAATCAGCTGCTCTACCAACTGAGCTATGCCAGCGTCAGGGCCAGTATTCTATGCTAAATGAAAAGTATCGGCAACGTATAACAACTAGTTTTAATCATGCCGCTTTTATTAAATCGCCTGGGTTTGTCATCTCCGCTAACGATATTTTGACACTTCATCACTCATGTTTTCTTTTATGTAAAAGCGGTCAGGGAAAAATTAAACACTGCACACCCTATTTAAACGTTTGAAGAGCGAGCTAGAAAGTTCTGTAGCAATCTACAAATTAGCAAAATTCTTTGGGCTATAAAAAAGAAAGCCTTCCTGTTGGAAGGCTTTCTTAGGCTATCAATAAGTAAAAACAGGTAAGTCTGAATAATCAGAGCTGGGCGACCACAACTGGCTCGTGGTCGCTATAGATGGCTCTTACTTTTTACCTTTTCCAGCTGGCTTACCACCACCGTTTTTTCCACCGCCGGTTACCGTCACTTCAGCCCAACCAGAAGGATCCGTTGCGCCAGCATCGTTAGTTGCTATTACCCTATAAGCAAAAGTGCCTTTTCCGCTGGCATCCGTATAAGATAGAGAGGAAGAAGATATGGTTGCAACCAAGGAGGCACCACTCCAGTTTCCTTTTCTATTTAACTTACGGCGCTCAATCTGGAAAGCAGTCGCACTTGAGTCAGTGTAATTCCACTCAATACTAGCAGTACCATCCAGGTTGTCAGTAGCTGAGACATTACCAGGTATTTCTGTTGGTATAGCGCCCACCAACGTTATCAAATCGGACGTTGAATTGCTCGCTCCGTCGTTATCTGTGACTACTAACGAAACGGTATAGTCACCTGCTGATGCAAATTGATGACCAATTGATGAACTTACTGCCGTTTCTGTAGACCCATCACCATAATCCCAGCTAAATTGACTAATTGAACCGTCGGAATCAGTTGACGTAGATGTAAAGTTACAATAAAAGGCCTCATCGCAAGTTGAAGTAAACGACGCGACAGGGGTTTGATTAACAGCTGCGCCGATGCCCTCGAGGGAATTCGCTACTTGAATTAGTCCTGCACCATAAACAGAGTCTTCGCCGGCAGAACCTAAATCCATAGCCGATGATTTTAATTTACTCAGCACATCGGCTCTAGTTAAGGAGTTATTAACCGACAACAAAAGAGCTGCAGCGGCTGATACATGCGGAGTAGCCATGGAAGTGCCGCTGTAGGCATAATACCCCCATACAGCGTTATACCGAGTTTCCTGCACTATTCCACTGCCTGGGGCAACAAGATCTAAACTAGGACCTTGATTAGAATAAGATGCGACTCCATTACCCTCAGCCACAGCGCCTACTGCAATAGTATTGGGGTGACTTGCTGGATACGATACGTTTGAAGCACCTTCATTCCCTGACGCGGCGACAACAATCACATTATCAGGAAGAGTATTAAGCACTGAGTAAGACGCAGCCCCTGCAAAATCACTCAGAGAATATGAGGCAGGGTAACCCAAACTCATACTAATGACCCTCGCACCTTTATCTATCGCATAAGCAATAGCTTCAGCCATATCGGCATCGGTTCCGCTGCCGGAATCACTCAACGCTTTTATTGGCATAACACAAGCCCCATAAGCTAAACCAGCAACGCCGATGGCATTGTTTGTATTTTGCGCAATCGTTCCACTCACGTGTGTTCCATGACCATTGCCATCAAACGCATTGGTCGAGCCATCAATCGTATTTTTTTCATCGACAATACAAGCCATGCCATCAATGCTACCCGCGATCGCTATACCCGTATCAATGACAGCAACTTTAACATCTAAACCAGTGCTCACATCCCATGCCTGGCTTGCCTGTACAGCAGGCATATTCCATTGATTACTGAGCCCCGGGTCATTAGGCGTAACAAACTGACTGGTAATGAAGTTCAGATTTGCCTTGCTGCCTTTATCTCGAAACCTTCTTAATTGAGCCATTTCCTTACCCGGCGCTACTTTAATCACCACGTATCCAGAATAAGGTAAGGTTTTAATCACCTCGTATTCAGAAAATTCAACGCTATCGCCTTTCACCACGATTTCACCCGGCTTAAACGCAGGTTTTGCTGCAAATGCCAAACTAGCACTCATTAAAACTAAAATACCCAACGTGATTGGTAGTTTTTTATCAAATAAATTCATCGTAATGCCTCTTAAAGGTAGAGTTGATTTAGTAAGTCAAAGGTTATCAAGTTCGTTAACCGATAAAATTTTATGCTTTCATGAGGAAGCTTAGACTAAGAATTAGGTTACTAAGGGAATGTTACGAAATTAGCCGCTGTTCTGAGAAGGTTGTCACAGATTTTTTAATATCAAATTAGCATGGTGACTTAATAGCCAAATTCACGGCGTGTACTCGTTGGTAAATACACCTGCCGCACTAACCCCATTTTTCTTGATAAGAGCCGGGGACTCCCGGATCAAAAAATAATATTGTCCATATCAACGCTATCAGTTCCGTACTAACTGACTTTGCACCTTCACTTGTTTGCCACCATGTTGACAGATCAAACCTTGAGGGATTAGATGCGTATATGCCAATATGGTTTATTGGACCAAATGCTTTAGTGTATAGCAGATGAGTTCGCCTTGCGTGGACACTGCCAGTAAAAATATCCATGGTGGCATTTTCAATATTATTGACAGCAAACCATTCACGTACCATCACCGCACTTAAAAAGGTTCTGGCCTGTGCTGACGTTGGTGTTGATATAACGATTATTTCTTTTGAAGGCAGCCCTTTCGCAAGTAAATAGTCTGCTGATTGCTCAGCATACGTCAGGTGTTTGGTATTAGAATACCTCTCATCGGGTCCGCCAGTCGTTATTATGAACTGATAACCACTATTGCTATTAAAAAGCGCCAACGCTTGATCTAAACTTTTATCATCTAACCAGCCTTCAACAATAAGATAGTTCCCATGTTTAGGCTCTGAGACAGCCAGGTAATAAGCAGCATTCCTTAACCCAAAAAGGACGAGCAAAGCGGTTAATATTAGTGATAATACAA
>JBLIAQ010000120.1:0-5599 GCA_047634535.1 Cycloclasticus sp. | reverse complement strand
TTAATTTAATGTTTTATTTCCATGTTGTTTAGCTGATCGTTTATCCTCGGCTGTTTATTCATTTAGTTTTTAATGGTGTTTAAGCAGATTGATTTTTACATAAGAGCTAGCCTGGATTGAAAAAGCCAGATTGGTAAAACTTTAACCTTGCCTATCTCTGTTTTACCTATGCGAACAGAAGAAGCAAAAAGATGGTCGAGCTATCTCGGCAAAGGAATATAAATGAGAGTTTGTGGTGTTGAATTAACGGCTAATGATGCCGTTATTTGTTTGCTTTATCTTGAAAACCAGCAGTTTAATATACCCGATTGCAGGGTGCGCAAGCTGTCATTGAAAAAAGATCACACGCGTGAAGATCTGCAGCGGTTTCAATTTGAATTTGCCAAACTGATGAGCGACTACGGG
Organism: Cycloclasticus sp.; assembly: GCA_047634535.1. Taxonomy (GTDB): domain Bacteria; phylum Pseudomonadota; class Gammaproteobacteria; order Methylococcales; family Cycloclasticaceae; genus Cycloclasticus. Next base: position 5,194 of record JBLIAQ010000120.1, on the reverse strand, counting down.
GTTAATAAAGTGGCTATAAAAGGGCGTATGACGAAAGGAAAGTTCGCTGGTGGCGCCATCAGCTTTAAGCTCGAGGCGGCCATTCAACTGATTGAAGATTTGGACGTGGTTGTGCTGTCGTCAGCAGAAATTAAGACAGTATTGTCGGAAAACCCGTTGCCGATTGCGTTTTCAGAGACTGGCTTAAAGGTCTTTCAGGAAGCAGCTTTTACGCTAGCCTATGCCGGGCACATGCCGAGGTAGTTAGCGACCATCAAAAGTGACGGGCTTTTGGCGGACTAATCAAGTTTCCTTAAGCACGCGCTTAATAGTAAAATCGTTGTTTTTAACATTATTACGGAGCATTAGTCGTATGGGCAGAGCCTACCAGAATCGTAAACTATCAATGGCCAAAACCTCTGATATGAAGGCTAAGGTGTACAGCCGCTATGGTCGTGAACTTTATGTGGTTGCAAAATCCGGTGGAGTTGACCCGACTGGTAATCTGGCGTTACGCAGCTTGATCGACCGCGCTAAGAAGGACCAGGTTCCCGCGCACGTGATTGATAAAGCGATTGAAAAAGCCAAAGGCGGTGCCGGTGAAGATTATTCGCCAGCGCGTTATGAAGGCTACGGCCCCGGTGGCAGCATGGCCATTATTGATTGCCTAACCGATAACCCAAACCGTACCTTTGGCGACGTTCGTCAGGCGTTTACCAAAACCGATTGTAAAATTGGTACTCAGGGTAGCGTTAGTCATATGTTTGACCATTCGGCTATTTTCGTTTTTAAACATGCTGATGAAGAGGCCGTGTTAGAGGTGCTGATGGAAGCGGGTGTAGACGTGACGGATATCGAAAATGAAGACGGTAAAGTGTCTGTTTTTGTACCGAACACCGAATACTTTAAAGCAAAACAAGCCTTGTTAGAGGGTTGTGGCGAGATAGACTTTGAGGTGGACGAAATCCAGTTTATTGCGCATAACTACACCACGGTGAGTGGCGATGACGTGGCGCTATTTGAAAAATTCTTAGCTATGCTGGACGAGCTGGATGACGTGCAGCAGGTGTACCACAATGTTGAACTTTGATAGAATGTCGAGCTGAAAGTAAAACAAAACTTAGTGTGTCTACTCGTTACATATTTTTATATGGGGGGAACGTAAAAAAGGATGGTTTTGCTGAGGGAATGCTGCTGCAATTTTAATGTAGTAGCCAGCTTTATATATTAGCAATAACGGGGATCATCGACCGTTGCATGAGAAAATTTTATGAAAATACTGTCAGTAACGCAGATCATTATACGGTTGGTAATTATAATCGCGTCGGCGGAATTATTAATCATGACGGTACTCTTGAAATTACCGCTCACTATTGGGCCGTATGCAGAAATATTTCTAGATACAGCTATACTGGTACTCATATCGGTGCCGATAATCTATATTCTGATCGTTATGCCATATATTTCTGCCCGTGATGAGGTGGTATTAAAAATAGAACATATGGCTTATCACGACTCGTTAACTGGGTTAGCTAATCGTCGTTTACTATCAAAATACCTGGAAAAACTGCTATCAAGTCTGGTCAGGTATAAATCATATGGCGCAGTCCTTTTTATAGATCTGGATGGGTTTAAGCTGATAAATGACGATTACGGGCATGATGCGGGGGATATCGTGTTGATAGAAGTTGCTAGCCGCTTGAAGCTTTTTGCTAGAACCGAGGATATCGTCAGTCGTATCGGTGGTGATGAGTTTGTTCTTGTATTGAGTCAGCTTGGAACGAATGAACAGATTGCAAATAAAAAAGCACTATCGGTGTTGGAAAGAATTCAGCAGGAATTACGCAAAGAAATTAACGTGGCAGGCAGCGAATTAAAGGTCGATTCGAGTATTGGGTTACGCCTTTTGAGACCTGAAGTGGCCGATTTTGAAGCTGTTCTAGCCGATGCCGATGAGGCCATGTATCTTTCAAAAAAAGAAAGTAAAGATGGTATGGTGTTTTTTAAGCAAGAAAAAGGTTAAAAGAAAATTAATGCAGCCAGGTTGCCAAGAGTTACAAAGGTCCAAACTAACCTGCACCTGGTGGCCTTTCTCGCCAATACAGCTTAAGGATATTAGCCATTATGTTTTCTAAAACGGCTAACAAACCCTCGACAATTCACATAATCGATCCAGAACGAGTTGCATGACATATAACAGGTTTACCATAACGTTGATTTTGTATAGGACACAGAGATCAGCTTAGCGGTTATCCAATAGGCGAGTTTCAAAATACAGTTATACTGCATAACCGATTAGTTTTAAGAACGCTCAAATGATGGAACCAACAAGCCCCGATATAGATTTAAAATCAAAAGAAAACTTTTATTTCTGGACGATCGTCAGTATTCGTTTTTCTGATCAAGACCCCTTAGGACATATTAATAACGTGGCTTATGCCGCTTATATTGAGGCAGGTCGCACCATGTTTATTGGTGGCTTATTAGACGCCGACAAGCACCCAGATATCGATTTTGTTTTAGCCAAAGTAACAATTGATTATATAAAAGAAGCCTATTATCCCGGTACGGTCGACGTGGGAACGCGCGTGATCCGCGTAGGGAATAAATCAATCACAACGGGATACGGAGTATTTGTGGGTGATGAATGCGTGGCTACATCAGAAAGTGTAAACGTCTTCTTTAACCCGAAAAAACACCAATCGGTTGCTATTCCAGAAGATGTGAAAGCGGCTTTGCAAGCCGATCCGTTGCTAAAAAAACATTCTCGCCGCTACGCTAGAGATTATTGATCGTCAGGACATAGGTGTTTGTTAAGCCTTCAACATGGTGACTAACAAATCCCCGATAATTCACATAAGCCATCCAGAACGAGTTGTATTGGGCTCACTACGCCAATAATTTTGCCATTTTCGATAACCGGTGCGCGCATTAAGTTGTAACGCGCAAATAACCTTGAACAATAGCGAATATCCATATCCGCAGTAACGGATATCAATGGTTTTTCGTTAATTTCGTATACATTAACGCGTTCAGGCGCCTTGTCTTTTGCCAGAACCAGTCTGGCGATAATGCCGGCATTGATAACGCCGTACTCATCGTCCTCATGAAACTTTTCAACGAATAGAACAGAGGTTTGGTATTTTTTCATTTCCATTACGGCTTCGGCGATGGTGCACTTGCCATCAATCATATGAAATTCAGTTTTCATAACATCGCGAACGCGAATTGTTTTTTTATCGCTCATAATTCTTCCTCAATGACGTGTGTAATTTCTTTAGCTTGATGAAGCACACCAATGGCATCTTCAACATCAACTTGCAAAGCGATGCCGCTGCCGGGTTCTTCGTCGAAACGACCCGCTCGGGCAATTTCTTCTATGATCTTTCTACTGAGGTGCTGTTCTACTAAAAACAGTATCACATCGCGCTGGGTTTCCAGGTTTAGGCCAAGAAAGGTTTTTTTCTGCCGTATACCCTCCCCTCGGGCGTTATTAATAATAGTCACACCCGTGGCGCCAACTTCTCGGGCCGCCTTGAGTACAATATCGGTTTTATTGTCATCAACAAATACTAGGATAAGTTTGAAATGCACGGTTAATCTCCTTCTTTGGATCGGTTTTGTTGAGACCGTCGCGATAGCCACTCAGTTAACTGGGCATACGCAAGTACGGTTATTATAGGGAAAAGACTAGCGAAGGCAATCAGCCCAAAGCCATCTAATAAAGGGTTTCGGCCAGGAATAGCGGTGGCTAATCCTATGCCAAGAGCCGTGACTAATGGCACGGTGACGGTGGAAGTGGTAACGCCGCCAGAATCGTAGGCCAGGCCGACAATAAGTTTAGGCGCGAACAAAGTCTGGATGATAACGACGACATATCCAGCGATAATGAACTGATATAACTCGGTACCGCTAACGATTCGATACGTACCTAATGCGATACCAATAGACACACCCAACGAAACAGCGAATCGTAGGTACCAGGCGTTAATGGCACCGGCTGATATTTGTTGCGCCTTGATAGCCACGGCGATTAAAGACGGTTCGGCCAGCGTGGTAGCAAAACCAATGCAAGCGCCAAAGACGTAGACCCAAATATAGTCTTGCCAGGCGATGGATATGGATTGATCCGTGCTGGGACTAATAAAGCTATCACTCGTTAACTGTTCGGCCATCAGAGAGCCTAGCGGAAAAAGCGCTTTATCCAGTCCAACCAGGAAAAAAGTGATCCCAACTATAACGTAGATGCTGCCAGTAAGCAGGTTCTTCAGATGGTTAAAAGGACGGCGTATGATGATCAGTTGGAAAAAAACGATAACGAAAAAAATCGGCGCAACGTCTCGTAAAGTGGCAAAAAAAACGGACAAGATTTCGTACAACCAGGCGCTCATATAATTATCCCGTAAGCCATCACGAAGATTATTGGCGTCAACGACGCAAAGGCGATCAAGCCAAAGCCATCGGTCATCGGGTTACGCCCTTGAATGGACGAGGCAAGGCCCACACCCAAGGCGGTCACCAATGGAACGGTGATGGTTCCTGTGGTTACGCCACCCGAGTCATAAGCGATGCCGATAATTTCATCAGGCGCAAAAAAGGTCATCACAACGACGCTCATATAACCAGGGATAATGAGGTAATGCAGCGGCCAACCACGAATAATTTTAAGTACGCCAATTAGCAGGGCAACCCCTACGGAGGTCGCTACGGTAAAGCGTAAACCCAGCGCGTAGCTTAGTTTGGCGGGGTCGGAGTCGTCGATCATGCCACCTTCAGCGGCAATGCGTGCGGCTTCAGCAGCGACGGCTATCAGGGCGGGTTCGGCTGCGGTCGTGCCAAAACCCAGGGCAAAGGCAAAAACCAGCAACCAAAAAAGACTGCCTTTTTGCGCGAAGGCATAGGCCATATTGTCGCCAATGGGGAACAGGCTTTTTTCAAGTCCTTGAATAAACAGCGTGAGGCCGAGTACAACAAAAATGGTGCCGACCGCGATATCGCCAATATTAGGCACGGGCTGGCGGAGGATAAAAATCTGAAAAATAAAAATAACCGCAAAAATTGGAAGTAGGTCTTTAATACTGCCAATTATTTGCCTTACAAATTTATTTTTTACATTAAACAAGCGATTCCCCCTGAAGGTATAACTCTATAGGAAATACGCTTTGATTTCTAATGTAGTTTGGTTTTTATATCCATAGAGGACTAGTGCCCCGAA
>JBLIAQ010000119.1:0-5642 GCA_047634535.1 Cycloclasticus sp. | reverse complement strand
TTGGGAAATCACGCGACGGGGCTGCTCGGCAATGACGATGAATTAGCTAATGAGCTTCTCGAGGCCGGCAAAAAATCTGGTGATAAAGCCTGGCAACTACCACTATGGGACGAATATAAGCCTCAGCTAAAAAGTAATTTTGCCGACCTCGCCAATATTGGCGGCCCTGCTGGCGGCACTATTACCGCGGCGTGCTTCTTGTCGCGCTTCACGGAAGACTATAGATGGGCGCACCTGGATATTGCCGGTACCGCCTGGAAATCGGGGGCTGAAAAAGGGGCTACTGGCCGTCCCGTTCATATGCTGAGTCAATTTATTTTGGATCGTTGTTAGTATTAACGAGACTGCACTGTGACCCGAATTGATTTTTATCTGCTTCCCGATGCGGACATTGAACAACAGCACCTCTACGCCTGCCGTTTAACTCAAAAAGCCGTAAAACAGGGCCATCGTGTTTATATTCATACCGAATCGAGCGCGCAATCAGAAAAACTGGATGATTTACTCTGGTCGTTTTCAGCGACCAGTTTTGTGCCGCATACCATCAAAGCCGACGAGTGCGATAGCCACCCCGTGTATATCAACCATAGCGGCGACCCACTTGATATCCACGGTGTATTAATCAACTTAAGCCAACGGACGCCCGACTGTTTTGGTCGCTTTGAACGACTAGCCGAACTCGTCAATCAAGATGAGACTATCAAGCAAGCCGGTCGCGAACGATTTAAGTTTTACAAAAGCCGTGGCTATCCTTTAAATACGCATAAGTTATAAAAAAACTTTCCAACTATTCCGATAGCCTTTGTGACAACGCTATAATGGCGGCTTTTAAATAGACCCAATGCATCATGATGGATAAAACATACGCCCCCCACGACATAGAATCACGTTGGTATAGCCAGTGGGAAGAGCAAGGCTACTTTCAACCTAAGGGTGGCGATTCTGCGTATTGCATCATGATTCCACCTCCGAACGTGACCGGTAGTTTGCACATGGGCCACGCCTTCCAGGACACCATTATGGACGCCTTAACGCGTTACCATCGCATGCAGGGCAATAACACGCTGTGGCAAGCCGGTAGTGATCACGCTGGCATCGCCACACAAATGGTCGTGGAGCGCCAGCTGAATGCAGAAGGTAAAACACGCCATGACTTAGGCCGCGAAAAATTCGTTGAACGTATTTGGGATTGGAAAGAGCACTCCGGCAATACCATTTCAAAACAACTTCGCCGCATGGGTTCATCGCTGGATTGGTCGCGCGAACGCTTTACCATGGACGAAGGCTTATCGAAGGCCGTTAATGAAGTCTTTGTCAAACTGCACGAGGAAGGCCTTATTTACCGTGGCAAACGTCTGGTCAACTGGGATCCAGCGCTTCACACGGCGGTGTCTGACTTAGAAGTGATTTCCCAGGAAGAGCAGGGGTTTATGTGGCATATGCGCTACCCACTTGCAGATGGTAACGGTGAACTGATTGTCGCCACCACACGGCCAGAAACCATGTTAGGTGACGCCTGCGTTGCGGTGCATCCAGACGATAAGCGATACCAACAGCTAATTGGAAAAAGTATAAAACTACCCTTATGTGATCGTGAAATACCGATCATTGCTGATAACTATGTCGACCCAGAGTTTGGTACCGGCTGCGTTAAAATAACCCCTGCTCACGACTTTAACGATTACGACGTCGGCCAACGCCATGGCATGCCGTTGATTAATATTTTCACCATTGATGCCCGCATTAACGACGAGGCACCCACCAAGTACCGGGGGTTAGATCGGGTTGAGGCGCGTAAGCAAATTGTTAACGATTTAGACGCTCTCGGCCTGCTCGTTAAAGTAGACGATCACCGCTTAATGATTCCTCGTGGCGACCGCTCTGGCGTCATTATCGAACCCTTACTCACCGACCAATGGTTTGTTAAGGCAAAACCTCTCGCAGAACCCGCCATCGAGGCGGTCAAAAGCGGCAAGATCAAATTCGTGCCGGAGAACTGGGACAAGACTTACTATAACTGGATGAATGATATTCAGGACTGGTGTATTTCTCGCCAAATTTGGTGGGGACATAGAATTCCAGCCTGGTACGACGAAAGCGGTAATATTTATGTCGGCCGCGATGAAGCCGAAGTTCGTAAAAAACACCAACTAGCCGATGACCTTGTCCTTAATCAAGATGAAGACGTGCTCGACACCTGGTTCTCGTCCGCGCTTTGGCCATTCTCAACGCTGGGCTGGCCAGATAAAACACCCGAACTCGACACCTTCTACCCAACCAGCGTGCTGGTCACCGGTTTTGACATCATATTCTTTTGGGTCGCCCGCATGATTATGATGGGATTGAAATTCATGGATGACGTACCGTTCAAAGAAATTTACATTCACGGACTGGTGCGTGACGCCGAAGGACAAAAAATGTCCAAATCTAAGGGCAACGTGCTGGACCCTATTGATCTGATAGATGGCATCACCTTAGATGCATTAGTGGAAAAGCGTGTAAAAGGGCTTATGCAGCCAAAAATGGCAGCTAAAATCGAGAAAGACACGCGCAAGCACTTTCCTGATGGCATTGCTTCTTTTGGAACCGATGCGTTACGTTTTACTTTCGCTTCGCTGGCGTCAACCGGTCGCGATATTCGCTTCGATTTGAACAGAATCGAAGGTAATCGGAACTTCTGTAACAAACTCTGGAACGCCACTCGCTATGTATTAATGAACACCGAAGGCGAAGATACAGGGCTTGCTGACGAACCGTGCGATTACAGTCTGCCAGATAACTGGATAACGTCTCGTTTGCAAAAAACCGAAGCCAGCGTTATCGCGTCCATTGAAAAATACCGCTTCGATTTAGCCGCGCAATCGCTGTATGAATTTCTATGGAATGAATATTGCGACTGGTATTTAGAATTATCCAAACCCATTCTATTAGATGAGCAAAGTTCTGCCGAACAAAAACGAGGTACACGTCAAACGCTTATTCGAGTACTAGAAACGGTACTGCGTTTATTGCACCCTCTTATGCCGTTTATTACTGAAGAGATCTGGCAGCAAGTCGCGCCTTTAGCCGGCAAAACTGGCGACACCATCATGCTACAAGCCTTCCCAAAACCTGACGAAAGTAAAATTTTGGCAGCCGCAGAAGAAGATATGAGCTGGGTGATGGATTTTGTTATGGGCGTACGGAAAATTCGCGGTGAAATGAATATTGCACCGAGTAAACTACTACCTGTTCTGTTAAACAATGCGTCAGCTAATGACCTACAAAGGCTCGATAGCAACCGCCTTTTATTAGAAAAACTCGCGCGACTCGAATCAATAAGGATCGTTAGCGCAGCAGAAACCGCTCCACAATCGGCGATGAGTCTGGTAGGCGAAATGCAGGTGCTTATTCCAATGGCGGGGTTAATTGACAAGCAGGCCGAGCTCGAGCGACTCGATAAAGAGATCGACAAATTAGAAAAAGAAGTATCGAGAATTGCTGGCAAATTATCTAACGCCTCTTTCGTTGATAAAGCGCCCGAAGCCGTCGTCGCAAAAGAAAAACAGAAGCAACTCGATCTATCATCTAAATTGAGTAATTTAATCGAACAAAAAGAAAAAATAGCCTCGTTATAAAGCGTTAAAAAAGCGTATCCGTCATTAATTATTCGTACCTCGTCGTCTAAGCCAAAAAGGGCTTAGACGCTGGTTTTTAGTCAGCCTGGCAACACCAGTTTGACCACAATGACGATCAGCATAATAAACAAAAAAGCCATGATAAACCCAGTCACGATGAAAACCTTTGGGTTACCATGCTGAAAATCACGCCGGCGACGAGATTCTTTCGAAATCCCCAAAAACGATAACATCGTACTGCCTACCATTTGCCAAAAAGAAGGGGCTACATCACCACCTTCTGAATTATTATGCTGCATTTATTACTCCTGATTCAAAGGCTTATGTATTTTATCATCCCCATTCGTTTTTATAGCTGTAAATCTGTAAATTTACGCTATTATTATGATAATAAAATGAATTTTTGGAAATGTTATGGATTTTAAATTAAATGATTTAGCTGTACTTATTGTTGAGCCATCTAGTACCCAACAACGCATTATTGAAAGAGAACTCAATAGCTTAGGCATCACTATAGTTGACTGCGTCACCACCGCGAAAGAGGCTTTGGCGTACATTAAAAACGGCGCACCCGACGTTGTACTTAGTGCCTATTATCTTAGCGATATGACGGGCAGTGAGCTATTACATATTTTGAGAGAAGACCATACCAATCATGAAATTTGCTTTGTCCTCGTTTCCAGCGTCACCGACATCAGGCAGCTTGACGCCGTTCGACAGGCCGGCGTGGTGGCCATCCTGCCAAAACCATTTGTCGCACAAAACTTAAAACTGGCTCTTAAAACAACGCTTAGCCACCTTAACCCTGAAGAACTTTCGTTAAAGGACACTGGAATTGATGATTTGAAAGTCCTGCTCGTTGACGACAGCAAGCTGGCGAGAAAACATATCAGAAGAACGCTGACGGCTATGGGGCTTGAAAATATAACTGAAGCCGAGAATGGGCGCGAAGCCGTTAGTATCTTAGATCACACGCTGTTCGACTTGATAGTAACCGACTACAACATGCCAGAAATGGATGGCCGTGAATTATCAGCTTACATCAGAGAGCAAAGCAATCAGTCGTCTGTACCTATTATTATGGTAACCAGTGAACACGATAGTAGCCGCCTGGCCGCAGTTCAACAAGCAGGCGTTTCCGCCATTTGTGATAAGCCCTTTGAACCGGAAAATGTGAGACAATTAATCAAACAATTAATTGATTAACTAACCTTACAACCCACCTATGGCAAAACGTAAACCTTCACTGAGTATCGTTATGCCTTGCTTGAATGAAGCAGAAAACCTGGAACAGTTATTGCCCGCAATAAAAACCCTTCAGCCAGACGCCGAAATTCTGGTGATCAACGATGGTTCAACCGATTCATCCGCAGATATTTGTTTCAAACATAAGGTTAAAGTCATCTCGCACCCACATTCATTGGGCAATGGCGCATCCATTAAAACTGGCGCAAGAAACGCCAGTGGTGAAATTATTGTGTTTATGGATTCCGACGGACAACATGACCCAGACGATATCCAACGCCTACTCGATATGCTTGACGAAGGTTACGATATGGTCGTCGGTGCCCGCCAATCTAACACCCACGCTTCACACTTACGATTGCTCGGTAATAGCTTTTTTAATAAACTCGCTTCTTTGATGACGGGACATAAAATAGAAGACCTTACGTCCGGGTTTCGAGCGGTTCGTGCAAAACATTTTAAAAAATTCCTATACCTACTTCCTAATGGCTTCTCGTACCCTACCACATCCACGATGGCCTTCTTTCGCTCTGCCTTACCCGTTGCCTACATTCCGATAAAAGCTGGCAAGCGCGAAGGTCAAAGTAAAATAAAACTCTCTAAAGACGGCCTTCGCTTCTTCGTAATTATTTTAAAAATTGGTGCGCTGTTTTCACCCATGCGCTTATTCTTACCCACCAGCGCTATCTTTTTCCTATTGGGCTTCCTTAACCATGTCCATTCTTACTTCACTTCAAACAGCTTCAGTAAAGGCAGCTTATTGATGTATGTTTCCGCCAT
>JBLIAQ010000118.1:0-5737 GCA_047634535.1 Cycloclasticus sp. | reverse complement strand
AACGCCATATTAGCCATCGCCTTGCGTTGCTCTAATGGGCCAGCTGTTAGCTGAATATCACCGGCATCAATAATGCTTATCCGTCCATTGCTTAGCAGGAAGTTATCGAGGTGCGGGTCCTTTATTTCGAAGCCCGCTTTTTGGCACTCCAGCACTAACTTAGTCAAATCAGTCAAAATGGGCCCTATGACTTGCTCATCTCTATCAGCGTTAAAATAAGCTGACAATGCAGTAGCCTTATCGAGGTACTCAATGATTAATACCCCACAGTCAACTTGCTCATCAATCTGCAGTAGCGCTGGCGAACTGATACCCGCTTTTTCTAGCGCCTTTAATACTAATAGTTCTTTTGTCAGATAGCGTTTAAATCCTGCGCCATAAAAAAGCTTGGCAACAACTTGTTGACCCTGCCATTGCGCACGGCAAGTCAATCGTCGGCTTGGTAAGAACCTTAAGTTCTGTTCCAGCAAAAGTCGCGTCTTATTAACGATTAGTTCGAATTCAGCGTTAGCACTTTCCGCCCAGCCTTCTACATCAATCTTATTAAACACGTTGCCTTTACTCATAGCATTAATGTTTGCAGTTCTTGCCATACCTTGGCAGCTGGTAATGCCTCATAACAAGCGGGGGTTACCGCTGAATGTTGTTTATATTGGCACTGCGCACTTAAGCAAGGCGAACAGGGGAAATCCGCTTGCAGGCTGGTATTATTTAGCCCCATCGTGCCGGTTAAGATGGCACTCGTGGAGCCATAAAGCGTGACCGCGGGCGTACTGCAAGCCGCCGTTAAATGCGCCAAGCCGCTATCCACACCAACCACACCTTTTGCGTACATTAAAACCGCAGTTAATTCTTTAATCGTTGAACGGGGTAGTACGTGTGCTTTATCTGAAGCGCTAGCAAGCGCACTGGCCCGTTCTTTTTCTGTTTCATTGCCCCAGGGTAAATACACATGAAAGCCCTGCTTTACCGCCAATAAAATCAACTCTCGCCAATACTCGTTTGGCCAATGTTTACTGGCCCAGGTTGTCGCGTGCAAAAATACCAGGTAGGGCGGGGTTAATGAATCTGAAATGGGCGCTTTTTCTTGCTTGAGCCCATAGGATAAGGCTTTATCCGGCAGGCTATAACCCAGGCTTTTAGCAAACAATTGCCTAACGCGGCTAATGGCATGCTGGCCTTTCTCAACTTCTATTTTTTTCTGGTAAGCCAGGGCTGCCAATGGTTCGCGACAACTTGTTTTCGACAAACCATAGCGTTTACCTTTGGCAAACCGCGTAACAATCGCGCTTTTGATAAGACCCTGAGCGTCGATAACGGCATCATACCGTTCTTGCTGAATATTTTTAATACTGGCTCGAATAGCAGCACGATGCGCCCAAATATTTTGGCGCCACAAACGTATGGAAACAGGTATAACTCGATCCACATTCGGGTGCATACGGGGAATATCCTGAAAAGAATCTTCCACTACCCAGTCAAACGTAATATCGGGGATTGCATTAACAGCGTCGGTTAAAGCTGGCAATGTGTGTATCACATCACCTAGCGATGATGTCTTGATAATCAGTACCTTCATAATTTATCGACAGAAGGTCTGCTAGTTAATAAACACACATCAGCTCTTAATTTTATTAGCATATCGGATTTTCATTTTAGCATTATTTAAGTTGCTGGTAGCTACTGCCACTCCCCCGCCCTAATAATATTCAAGCGCAAAAGGTTAAACCGTTCATAGGAAATTAAAATTTATACCTTTTACTTATAACTTCTGGTAGAAGTTTAAGTATTATAGGGCGAGGGGAACATTTGGGTACGGAAGGCCATTGAAACTGCATAAAAAACACATGAAAAAAACAAGGATATTACAATTATTACCCACGGATGACCTGGGCGTTACCGACTTGGCGTATATGATAGCTGATGCGTTTAAAGATGAACCATTCGATATAACGACCGCCTTTTTTCACACATCTAAAGCACATCAGGGAAACACTTATTTTAAAGACTTTAACTTTCAGAAATCAGACACCGCAGGCCTTCGTTTAAAAGCCTCCTGGGCAGTGCTTAAATACTGCCGAAAAGAACGATTTGACGTTGTTATAACCCATCGGTTTAAACCCCTTTACATGATGCTTTTAATCAACCTGTACTTAAAAATACCCGTCTGTATTTCTGTTATTCATGGCTTTGGTGATTTTAAACGCTCATCTAGGCAATTTATGTTGAATCGTCTATGGAATAGTAAATGGCATTTCGTCGGCGTCTCTGAATCCGTAGCTAATTACCTCAAAAGAACGTTAGATCGCTTGCATTCCAACATCCATACAATCAATAACTGTACCGATGTTAATTCGCTAACAAATTCGCTTCAAAGCAAACAACAAAGCAGAGAACTGTTAGGCCTTAAACAGGATGCCTTTGTTTTCGGAACGATAGGACGTTTGGTACCCCTCAAGGGGCACATTAATTTAATAAAAGCATTTGAAATCATCATCAAGAAACGTCCGGAGTGCCAACTTATTATTATTGGCGAAGGCCGAGAGCGACAAAATTTGGAAAACTATATTACTGACCAAAACCTTAAGGATCACGTCATATTAGCGGGTCATATTGAGCCTGCATCAACACGATTAAAAGCTTTTGATGTGTTCGTACTACCTTCGCTAAACGAGGGGTTTGGACTCGTTTTGCTAGAAGCTATGGCCGCAAAACTGCCTATTATCGCAAGTAATACTGGGGGAATACCTCATGTTTTAGGAAAGCTAGGCGAGCTATTTTCACCCATCGATAGCCACCAAGCCATTGCCAGCGCCATGCTAGAACACCTGGAGATGACCAGTGATGAACGAGAGATCATCGGTCAACAATTAAATAAACGACTGATTGAAAAATTTAATATTAACGCCTTTCAAAAAGCATATCGAACACTCGTAGCATCAAATATAAAGTAATCATTCACAGCTAACGCTCCTAGCATACCTCCCTTATTGGGCAATAACGTATCACACTGCAGAGGCCTCACTATTAGCGACACGATCTGCCGAACCACGCTTTATTTCCCAGTAAACTATTATCAAAGGCAACCAAAAAATAAGCCACATATCATCTGGGTTTGTTAACAAATCTTTGCCATCAAAGACTAAGGCTACGAGTCCAGCAATTAACCCCCAAACCATACAAGACCTTGCCTTAAGCCCTCGTATAACGACATAAGCAATCACTCCGAGCAAGCCCAGTAACCCTAAGATTCCCGTCTTAATTAGCTGATCTAGGTAAATATTATGCGGGTGCTGAAAAACATTCCCATCGGCAATAGTAATCTTACTGTCAACTCCTAGGCCACAACCCAACAGCACACCACAGTCCACCGCCTTTTGAAAAGCGCTCAGCCAAATATCTACACGGTAGGAAACCCCGCGGTTCAGCAGATTACCATAATAATATGACGCCAAAATATAACTAGCCAATATAATAAAGGTCAGCAAAAACAAAAGTTTCTTATGTTTTATTTGTACCGTAACAATGACTAAAAGAACTCCAAAACATAAGCCGACAAGGGCTGTACGCGCATTGTAAAAATAGGTAAAAAACAGCATTAAGCCTAATAACAAAATGGCCTTCAACCTTTGACCTTCATTCAATAAGCTATAAAAAATAGAAACACCATAAACCGCAATAATCACCGAAACAAAAATGGGAGAACCTAGCCTTAATATAGGGAATATGCGAGAGCTAAAGCTTCTACCTTGCCAACCATAATAAACCAGCATTGAAACAACACTATAAATGACAACCATCCAGAAGATATACTCAATGAGTTTTTTAACAGCCACCTTTTGTGTCAATAAAACATAGTACGTTGCAGTAAGAAACACGAGTACATATAACGCGTGCCGCGCCTCTTTACCCACTTTTTCCCAATGGTCTATATCCACCTGTATCATCGATAATAGAACCCAGCTAATAATGACCAACCCAATGGGTAATAAATCCGACACCAGCACCTTCTCCTTTAACAACAAAGGACTAGACAATAGAACGGGCAGCATAACGAATAAATAAAAACCAATATTTGCAATTTTAGACGTTGGCATTGCAAACATCATAAATAGAAAGATCAGCAGCCCTGCCGGTATAAAAGACGCACATAAGGCCTGGATTGAATTGCAGTTAAATTTTCCCATATTCCTTAATGTTCCTTATTCAAATTCCTATCTATGATTTTGCAATACTTCTTTTTTAATGGAAAAACAACATATCCAATCTGGGCGATTTCTAAACAGCAATCCGCAGCGGCATAACTTAACCATCGCCAAGCAGTACTAAAACTTCATCCGGTAAAATTTTATTCAGACAATCCAGATGACCAAGTGGGCACTCGCGTTTAAAACACGGCGAACAAGCTAAACCCAAACTAATAACCTCGGCCTTTGGGTGCAGGGGTGGGGTGAAGTTAGGGTCGGAAGAACCGTAGATCGCTATCGTTTTAATATCCAGCGCCGCTGCTACGTGCATAAGACCCGAATCGTTACTGACCACAGCGTTACATAGCGACATTAAATCCAACGCTTCGGTTAGGCTGGTTTGACCGGCAAAATCGCGGCACGCGCCACCGGCCAACTCATTAATGGTGGCCGTTACGGGCTGATCTTTGGCCGAACCAAACAGGTACACCTGCCAACCTTTGGCGATGGCTTGTCTGGCGACGTCTGCGTAGTGTTGTTCTGGCCAGCGTTTGGCTGGGCCGTATTCTGCGCCAGGACACAGGCCGAGTACTTTATCTGCTAACTCGGCTATGCCGAATGTGTTTTTAGCTTCATCAACGCTCGCTGGATCAATCAGTAAGCGTGGTTGTGGAATATCCGGCAGTTGATCATCTGGCTCGTTAGCCAGGGCGACAAAACGTTGAACGGTTTTGCTTAAACGCTGTTTATCCAGTTTTCTAACGTCATTTAACAGCCCCCAACGCGCCTCGCCGAAATAGCCCGTGCGTTTAGGGATATTAGCAAAATAGGGAATAAGCGCCGACTTCCAGGAATTGGGCAACACGATGACCTGATCGTATTGTTCGCTGCGCAGTTTTTTACCGAGGGCTTTACGGCCTTTAAAATCAAATTGCCCGTGGCCTAGCGGCATAACAATCGCTTTACGCACTTCGGGCATGCGGTCTATTAAAGCCAATGACCATTCTGGCGCGAGCACGTCTATCGTGCAGTGCGCGTGCCGTTGCTTTAAGGCCATAAACAGGCTTTGCGCCATAACCATATCGCCGACCCACGAGGGGCCAACGATAAGTATGCGATAACGGCTGTTCAAGTTATTTTTAGACCTGCGTTAACCAATCGCTACGCTCTGGCGAGCGACCATGAACCGCATCAAAATACAGGGTTTGTAGGCGTTCAGTAATAGGGCCTCTGCCACCACAACCAATAGTACGTCCATCCACTTCGCGGATAGGTGTTACCTCTGCTGCTGTGCCGGTAAAGAACGCTTCGTCTGCAACATAGACTTCATCACGGGTGATTCTTTTTTCGATGATTTCCAGATCACACTCTTTCGCCAGTTCGAAAATGGTATCGCGAGTAATACCTTCCAGCGCTGAAGTCAAATCTGGCGTATACAACTTACCGTGGCGGACGATAAAGATATTCTCGCCACTGCCTTCGGCTACAAAACCTTCATGGTCTAACAGCATAGCTTCGTCATAACCGCAGGAAATAGCTTCTTGCAGCGC
>JBLIAQ010000117.1:0-5745 GCA_047634535.1 Cycloclasticus sp. | reverse complement strand
TTCTTTCAGCAAGGCTTTTATCAGCGTACTTTTACCAATGCCATTTGGGCCGACCAGGCCAACGCGATCTCCGCGCATTAAGCGGCAGGAAAAATCATGCAGCATTCGGCGGCCGTCATAAGCGATGGAGATATTTTCTGCTTCAATCACTAATTTACCCGAACGCTCACCTTTATCCACTTCCAGTTTCGCTGGTCCAGCCAGATTTCGGCGCTGCGCGCGTTCTTTTCGCAAGCTTTCTAAGGCACGAACTCGTCCTTCATTGCGCGTTCTTCTGGCCTTTATCCCTTGTCGAATCCATACTTCTTCACGCGCCAGTTTTTTATCGAACTCGGCGTTTGTTTTTTCTTCAGATTCTAATGCGGCCGCTTTGCGCTCGAGGTATTGCTGATAATTACACGACCAGCTGGTTAATTGCCCTCTATCAATTTCTATAATGCGCTTCGATATATTCTGCAAAAAAACACGATCATGGGTAATGCAAACAACTGCGCCACGGAACGTTTCCAGCTGTTTTTCTAACCAGACGATGGTTTCCATATCCAGGTGATTGGTCGGCTCATCGAGCAACAGCACATCGGGATCTACCACGAGTGCGCGAGCCAGGCCGACACGACGCTTCCAGCCACCCGATAACTCACTTATTTTTTTATCAGCAGGTAGGTTTAAGCGACTTAACACCGAATCGACGCGTTGCTGTAATGACCAACCATCGAGCGCCTCGAACTGGTGCTGTAACGACCCTAATGCATCAAGATCAACGTTAGGGTCGAGCAACATATCGTGATAACGAGCAATGAGGTGGCCCACTTCGCCCAAACTATCGGCAACTGCTTCGTAGATAGTCGAGGCTTCTGGTAACTCGGGCGATTGCTCAAGCGTTGCGACGATCACGCCAGACTGTCTCCACACCTGCCCAGCATCGGGTAATACTTCACCAGCTAATACTTTTAACAGGGTCGACTTCCCCTCGCCATTACGACCGATTAAGCCAACCCTTTCCTGTTCATCAATTTGCAGGTCAGCTTTGTCCAGCACGGGTTTTAGACCGAAAGCAACGCTGACGGTATCGAGTTTAAGTAATGGCATAGTTTATGAGTCTTGAAGGAGTTTTCTTAATAAATTGAAGGCCAGAGCCGAAGAAACCAGTTGCTGCCTTAGCGTCCGACCCCAAACATCTTTGCTGCTAGAGATACAACGCTGGTCATTTGCGACCGCAGTATAAACTGTTAGCGTACTGTCGTTCACTCTTTTATACAATTGAGCGATGGTTAAATTCGCCATCCCCTGCGCCTGTTCTTTTTGTGCGATATCAATTACCGCGGTCTCATCAATGGATTGCTGCTGCATTCCAGGCTGCGACAGGATATCAGAGACTCGCGGAAATACGACCGATTTCAGCAACCAATCCGCCTGACATTGGCGAGCGATTTCACCCTGTGACACCGTTTCAATTAAACTCAGTGACTGCTGTTTCTCGCGCATCAATTGATCCACGCAATCGGCTAAATTACGCACCGATTTATCGAAACCATCTACCGCAAAAACACTACCACGCAGGGCGGCTTCAACCTCGTTGATATATTGCTGAATTTGTTGCTCGCTATAAGACGTTGGAAACAGTAGTTTCAGTTCGTTTTCTGGCATGCCCGCTCTAAAACTTATGCGAATATCGCTGGCAATGGACAAATCATTCACCGCTTGCTGAATATCAGACTCACCCATCCCCATACTGCGAAAAACGATTAACCTTGGTTGTTCAATGTCAAACTGACTCTGCAAATCAGCTAGCACGAAGGCGTCCACCATCTGTTTCATTTCAAACGGTACGCCGGGCATAAAATAAAATCGACAATGCCCGCCTGTCGCCGTAAAGCCAGGCGCCGTTCCCCATTTATTATCGATGCGGATTGAGTTTTGAGGCAGCATCGCCTGCTTAATATTAACATCAGCCATGGGCATTTTTAATTTCGCGAAAAAATCTCGCATCATCGCCAGCGCTTCATTATCCAGCTCAAGTTCAACATCGAATGCTTTAGCAAACGCTTCCGTGGTTAAATCATCTTGCGTTGGCCCCAAACCACCCGTACATAGGCAAATATCGGCCAAAGCATCTATTTCTTGTAGCACTTGTACTAGGTCATCCATATCGTCAGCCACCGTAATATGGCGAACAATATCGAAGCCGAGGGTGCGGCAATGATCTGCTAAAAAGGCGGCATTGGTATCAACCAGCGCACCCGTTATCACCTCATCGCCTTGCGAGAAAATGATCGCTTTTGGCTTGGCTACATTAGGCATCGAAGCGAATGTTATAGCTGGTGAACTTGCGAATATTTAGCACTCCTGTATCCAATATAAGGTACTGGCCTTTAATGCCTAATAAAATGCCCGAGATGTCCGGCGTTTTATCAAAATTTAATGACGATACTTTTTCCGGGTATTGAAGAACCGGATACTCAATTTCAACCGGCTGGGCGTCTGCTAGAAATTCAATTTGGCCCTCTGTATTGGCTGCTTGAACCCCGCTTAACTCGGTTTTCGCTTCTACAATTAAACGTTCTCTTTCTTGCAACATATCTTTAACCTCGGACTGACCTTTCAGCATTTTGCGCCAATCAGTTTTATCAGACACGTACTTTTTTAAGGCCATTTCGACTTGTCCTGATTGCAAACGCGTTTTAACTTTAAAGATGGGTAGCGCTTGTGTGGCTCCCTGGTCAATCCAGCGCGTTGGCACCTGGGTGTGACGGGTAATGCCCACCTTTAAGCCAGATGAATTGGCTAAATACACATAATGATCCTGAAAACAATGCGTCTCGCCCCACTCAGGCTCACGGCAGGTGCCCAAATGATAATGGCAGGTCTCTGGTTTCATAATACACAAATCACACTGCGCCAGCTTTGTCATACACACGTAGCAGAAACCCTGACTGTAGCTTTTTTTAGTTTTTTTACCGCAATGCGAACAGTTAATAAGGCCTTGATATGAAAGCTTAATCGTTTTTCCTAAATAAGGGTTTAACGCTATCAACTGACCGTCAATCGGCAATGAGTACTCAACTGGCGACTCAAGCCTGGTCTGCATTTTTTTGATTTGCCCTTCAATCATCGTTTTGCCCCATTAAAAAATTAAATGTTTTGTCCAGATAGTTTTCGTAATCATCAAAACCGTGACTACCGCCCTCAATAACCAACTGCTCACTGCCCTGATAATAATCAACGCCTTGCTGATAGTCTAATACCTCATCAGCCGTTTGAGTGAGCAGCAATAAATTGCCAGACTTTTCAAGCCGTGGCAAATACAAAGCTCTTAGCTGTTCAAGGTGCTCGCGAGTGAAAGTAAATATCTCCGCCGAGTGGTAGTTCTTATTTTCGCCCAACATCGCCTCTAATAATTGATGAGCCCTCACGGCTGGATTTATTAGAACGCCTCTTTTAACGTATTTTTCGCACAAATAGGTGGTATAAAAGCCACCCAATGAACTGCCAATAACGCCCCAATCTTGCTCAGCCAACTCAGCGATATGAGATTCAACCATTGCCATCGCTTGCGCCGGGGAATGGGGCAAATCGATTAAAAACAAAGAATGCCCCGATTGGTTTTCCACGTGTTGCTTCACCAACTGCGCCTTAAAAGACTCGGCCGAACTACAAAAACCATGTAAATAAATAAAATGCACTGTGTACCCGTTACTATAACAAAGCGCTAGGATAACCGACCCTTTACAGGCTCGCCATCTTTACAGAACGCTGAAGACCTATCCAGGTCGTTTAAAAATTCCTTCGGCAACTCTTTTATACATCGTTATAATACCCGCCAATCTTAATATTTATTTGGAGTAACGCATGGTGTCATGGATTTCAAACAAGCCTATCCCTGTTAATGAACGGCTTATTGTCGCCTTAGACGTACCGAATATTCCGGCTGCTAAAGAGCTGGTGAATAAACTCGGTGATAGCGTGGTGTTCTATAAAATCGGTCTGGAACTTTTTATGTCTGGTGACTACTTTGAACTGATTGACTGGTTGAATGAAAAAAATAAACGCATTTTTGTTGACCTCAAGTTTTTTGACGTACCCGCTACCGTCGGTCGAGCCGTTAAACAATTAAGCACTAAAAAAATTGATTTTGTTACCATTCACGGCAACAACGCCATTATGCAAGCCGCCGCTGAACAAAAAGGTTCGTTGAAAGTGCTGGCCGTTACCGTTCTCACCAGCCTTGATCGTGGTGATTTAGACGACTTAGGGTTTCAGTGTGACGTTGAAAAATTAGTCACATCACGCGCCAAACGCGCCATTGAACTGGGTTGTGACGGCGTTATCTCTTCTGGTCTGGAAGCCCCTGGCCTTCGAGACGCGCTAGGACAAAACTTCTTAGTGGTATCTCCTGGCATTCGCCCCGTCGATAACCGACCTGAAGACGATCAAAAACGCGTCGTTAGCGTAGAACAGGCCTTTCATAATGGTGCTGACTATATCGTCGTAGGGCGTCCAATTCGCGATGCAGAAGATCCTCGCCAGGCCGCTTTAGATATACAACAAAGCATTCAAAACGTTTTTTCATAGTCATTGCATATACGACAGGGAGATAAAAATGGTTAGGGATTTTGAAAGTTTCACTCAGCCTATTACTAAGCTCATTGAGCTTAACACTCAGCATTTTGACACGCTGATGTGCGCACAAAAAAAAGCCGCCGATGCTTATCGCACTATGGTTCAACAACGCATGCAGACGGCTGCCGATATCCAGGACCCTGTTGCCCTGGCAAGTTTTGTCACAGACCAAATGGCATTAACTCAAAGTAGCTACGAAAAAATGATCGCTAATAATCGCTCCATGTTTGAGTCGATGACTGGCTATAACGCAGAAGTTATTCAACTATTCCAGCAAAGTACCGCCCAACTTAGAGAAGAGTTGAAAAAAGAAACCGTTTTGGAAACAAAAAAATAATAAACTCCATGCCATTTAAGTAATACCAATCATGAATAGATAAATTAATTGTTGCGACGCAGCAATTAATGATTTATCTTATCCTTAACTTAAATAAATTTTTAACGGAGAAATAACATGAATGACTTTAACGCTTTCGCAGACCCTATCAAAAAGCTGATTGAATTAAATAAATCTCATTTTGAAAAACTAGCTGCTGCCCAACAAGAAGCCGCAAAAAATTATATCCAACTAACTGAAACTCGTATCAAAGCGGCTTCATCAATTAAAGACCCAGAGTCTCTTCAGACCTACGTTAAAGAACAAGTTGAATTAGCTCAAAGCGGCTTTGAAAAAGTTGTTACCGATAGTAAATCATTGTTCGAAGACACAAAAACGTTTAATGAACAGGTTTTAAATATCGTAAAAGAAAGCACCTCAGGTTTAACAGCAAAAAAATAACTTTATATCGTAAGCACCTTTTAAAAAACCACCGCCGTTTGGCGGTGGTTTTTTTATGTCAGTAACTTTATTTAAAATAGAAACTCACTCGTATAAAAGTTAAACTAGTTACTTCTACGAAATTTACTCATTCGTCAGCAAACAACTTAACTAATAAGGAGATTTCCAATGGCTTTAATTTCCCTCCGCCAATTACTCGACCACGCCGCTGAAAACAATTACGGCGTACCAGCCTTTAACGCCAATAACATGGAACAAGTTCATGCAGTAATGCAAGCGGCTGATAAAACAAACAGCCCGGTCATTATTCAAGGTTCGGCAGGCGCTAGAAAATACGCCGGGTCTTC
>JBLIAQ010000116.1:0-5764 GCA_047634535.1 Cycloclasticus sp. | reverse complement strand
ATTTTGTCGGGATTCGGGAAGTTTTCCAGCGCCTTTTCAACGTTGTCTTCGCGCAGAATATGCAATATCGGATACGGCGAACGATTGGTATAGTTAGCCGCGTCGTCTTCTCCCTGGCCCTCAAAACAATAATCCGGGTGAAAGCTGGCTAATTGAAAAACACCTTCATAGCCCTGGTCTTCAATTAAAGCATCTGCTATCGCCACCAGTTCCAGATAATCGTCAAATGACTCAAAACCATTGGGGTAAATCACTAAACTACTTTCAATCGCGGACGACTCACTAAGGCGCTGTAATTCATCGCCCAGCGCCAACAAACACGGTTCAAACAAGTGTTCATTCACCACCACGTAGTCAAGCCTTCCAGCCTCCACCACCGGCTTTGCAAACGGACAGAAGTTTAAACCAACAATAACCGTCTCCACCCAGCGGCGACAACGTTCAATAACCAGAGCATCTGGTATATTCACTCGCTCTACCACATCAAATCATCGGGCACTTCAAAACCCGCGTACTCATCGTCGTTACCTGATGCCTTGTCTGCCAGGTAGATCACGCGGCTTTTATCTCGCAGCTCTATTTTACCGGCGATAGGCGCGGGAACGACCTCATAACTTTTAACAAACTTAACGATAACCGCCGTTCCCTTCACCAAACTTTCGCGCAAGGCTTCGCTGACGTAAACGGATCTTATTTTATTATTATCGGTAAAGTTAAACGCCACACCGTCGTCATTTTTAGCCAATTTATGCAGATTAATAAGCTGGTTAATTTGCCCCGTTATCTGCTTTTTTTCTGCTTCTTTATTCAGCTCGGCATTCAGCAGCTTATCTTTCTCTAATTGTTCAGCTTTTGCCTTATTCGCCAGCAACGACGCTTCATCGAGCACTTCTACCTTATTCTTCTGCTGCTTTATCGTTTGCTTACGCTTATCGTGTTTTACCTTATGCGCTTTGTTTTTGCTGGTTAAACCGGCTTTTAGCAACTGTTCTTGCAGGGAAAGAGTTTTCATAATTAACGGCTTAGATTTAGCAATTTAAAAACAAAACATCATACAAGGTTTTAGATTAACAAAACATAGCGTGGAACTTCTGCGCCCTATTTGATTCATGCATTTAAATAAAACTAACTTGTCTAAAAAACCACCCTTTTCCAGGCTGTTATTCGTTTTGGCCTGCCCCCTACAACAATTCGTTTAACACCTGAATTCGCTATAAAAACAAGAACGTGGCTTTAAGCTGCCGATATCTATAATTACTTAAGAATGCTTGTCTAAACTCCAGCCATATTAACGTAAAAAAACCTATCAAATTAGGGTGCGGCTCTTATGATTTTCCCAATCACTGTGCCATAAAAATAGTGCTTCGGCACCGATAGGCTTACTCAAAAGATAGCCTTGCCCGTAGTCACAACCCAGCTTTTTTAATGATTGATAAGAGAGTGAGTCCTCTATCCCTTCAGCCACCACTTTAAGACCAATGTTATGGGCCAGATCAATCGTAGAACGAACAATAATGGCGTCGTTTTCGTCATTGACCATATTCATTACAAAGCTTTTATCAATTTTTAATCCGGTGACCGGAAACTTGGTCAAATACCGTAAAGATGAGTAGCCCGTTCCGAAGTCATCGATATTTATTTGTATACCTGTCTTTCTTAATTTAGCTAAGTTATCTAATGTTTCAGCTGTACGTTGCATCAATGCGCTTTCAGTTATTTCGATGGTCACAAATGAAGGCTCTAACTGAGTTGCGTCGAGCTCTGTACTAATATAGTCAGCCAAGCTAAGGTCGATTAAATCTTGCGCCGAAATATTAATAGAAACTCCAATTTTAAGCCCACTTTTATGCCAATCACTGAGTTGTTGTACCGCGTGTTTTATGACCCAACGAGTGATCACACCTATATTGTGAGTCTGTTCGGCAAGCGGGATGAAGTGATCGGGATAAATAATGCCTCGGATGGGATGATTCCAGCGCACCAGCGCTTCTACCTGGTCTACATCACCTGTTAGAAAACTTACGATCGGTTGATAATGGAGAATCAGCTGATCTTCTGCTACAGCCGTTCGTAACGAATGCGATAACTCGAGCCGATTAAAACTATCCTCATCAAGATTTTTATCATATCGCTTATGAGTTTCTGCAGATTTTTTAGCGGCATACATGGCTACATCGGCTCGCTTTAGCAGTTCTTCAGGCTCTTCTCCATCATCTGGAAACAAAGCCACGCCGACGCTAACCCTAATCTCAAACGATTGTTGTTGCAGGATAAAGGGTGCTTCTAAAATCGTATTAACACGGTTTATGAAATGACTTTGTTTTTGCGGGTTTGCCATAGGCAGCAGAATTAAAAACTCATCACCACCCATTCGGGCCACCGTGTCACCGCCACGCATAATACCCTGAAGTCGTTTGGCAATTTCCTTAAGAATTTGATCGCCAGCCCCATGCCCCATGGAGTCATTTATTTCTTTGAAATTATTTAAATCTAACAACATAACGGCCAATGGTTCTTTTTCCCGCCTGGCGCTCAATATGGCCTGTTTAAGGCGATCATTAAAAAGTGTTCGATTGGGAAGATCAGTTAGTGCGTCGTGCAACGCCATATGCTCGAGCTGATCAAGCTGCTTTCTTTTTTGCGTAATATCTTCCTGTAAAATAACGTAATGACTAACTTTCCCTAAAGGAGTTTTTACCGGAGAAATACGAGTGTTTTGCCAATGTACCCCATCATTATAAAATTTATTGTGTATCTCACCCTGCCAAGCGCTTCCTTTTTTAAGCATTGTCCTGATGTTTTTTAGTGTCTTTTTATCCATCACGCTGGGATCAAAAATATCTGCCAAACTACCCCGTACAGCATCGATATTTTTCCCAGCCATGTTGCAATAGGCCGCGTTAATGTAAACAATTTTTCCGTCGATATCGGTAATAATAATCGGCCCGGGGTTTTGCTCTACGGCGAGCGATAACATCCGAATTTTCGCTTCATCGCTTTGCCACTGGACAAATATTTTGCGAATCATCAGCACACCAATCGCCATTAATATGGAGATAATCAGCGCCACCAGCTCGGTCGAAAACACCATCAGCCAGTTATCATCTAAGCCACCTTGCTGATAAAGTAAGCTGATCGCACGGCGCGCGGCCATTAATAAAAACGCTGCAGAAAGAACCATCCAGGCAAACGCCCGCCCCGTCAGCGGGATTAAACGTAGTGCCAAAACCACTGCAATACATTGAACGGCAACCGACAGCCATAAAATGGTCGAAATATTCGCCATACACACCTAAATAATTGCGTTAAAGTTTAATTTGTTGCACGATCAACGATTACCCAGTTCTGGTTAATACAGATAGATCGAACAACACCTTATCTTCCGGTGAATGCTCAAATTAATAATAGACCATAAACGGTAAAATGGCTATTTATCTACCCCATCCAGCTCACCTCTCGCAACACTTTCAGCAACGGCTCGCCCACTTAATTCACTCATACTTAATGGCTAAGCTGCAGTAAGCGGCTTTAATTCAGATCACATTGCGCAAACCCAAATCTTCCGGGTAAGGCTGCAAATAGGCTTGCCGCGTAATGTACTCGTCTGGATGCCTGGCGAAATGGTGTTTTAACATCACCATCGGCACAATCAGGGGGACATGACCCAAGCGATATTGCTCGATAATTTTACTTAATTCCTGCTTCTCTTCAGGTAACAAGGTCGCTTTCAAATAACCCTGGATATGCATCAATGCATTGGTATGACTTTTACGCGTAGCTAACTGACTCAGTGCCGCCATTAATTCGGCAAAGTATCGTTCACCTAATTCAAGCGGGTCATGCTTTCCTGCATCTGCCAGCAATTTACCTAGCTCAGAGTATTTCTGTGGCGCGTGAGCCATCAGGCAATATTTATAGCGCGAATGAAAGTCGATCAATAATCGCGAACTTAAGCCCTGTCGGCGTAGTTGTTGCCAGTTTGAATACGCAAAAACGCGAGTAATAAAGTTTTCCCGTAACGATGGATCCATCAGCCGACCTGACTCTTCTACTGGCAATAAAGGATAAGCTTCGGTTATAACATTAGCGTAGATACCACGGCCACCGTCTCGATGTGGAGTGTTATTCTGCTGGTAAACCTTCACCCTGAACAGGCCACAGCTGGGTGAGTTTTTCATAAATATATAACCAGACAAGTCGGTATGTTCACGCGCCTTAGCCTGACCAAATGCCGCTAAATCGTCGGTGAAATTGACCGAATTATCAGCATTTAAAACCGCCTGTGGCTTGTTCACGTCACCAATCAAGCGTATCGGCGGACGCGGAATAGATAAACCGATGCCTACTTCCGGGCATTCGGCAATAAAGTCAAAGTAGCGCGAAAGAGTGTCTGTACATAAACTCGATTGTTTATGTCCACCGTCAAACCTGACTTCATTACCTAATAAACAACTACTGATGCCTACTTTTATTTTTGAATCACTCATCCAAATAAACCTTTGAAATTTTGCGTTTAAACTTACCGGGCCACTACTTATGTTCTCATCGCTTTTATGTGATGATAATAGCACGCCAATTAATTAAGAGAATGACTTGAGCTGTACATTAATCACCGGAGGCACAGGGCTTATAGGTTCGGCACTTTGCCGATATTTAACGTCGTTACATCAACCGGTTATCGTTCTCAGTCGTCGGCCTGAAACGGTGGCCGAGAAGTGCGGAGCGACGGTCACCGCTGTCAAATCACTGGATGAAATCAGCGACGACGTACATATAACGTGTGTCTTTAATCTAGCCGGCGCTCCCATCGCAGACAGGAAATGGACCAGCGATCGCAAACAGGAGCTTTACCTGAGCCGCGTTGATTTAACAAAAAACCTGGTCTATTGGTTAGCTCACCGACAGCGGAAACCCGAGTGTTTAATTAGTGGCTCGGCGGTTGGCTGGTATGGTGACAGTGGTTCCACTATCGTTACAGAAAACAGTAAACCACACGATGAATTTACTCATCAATTATGTGACGCCTGGGAGCAACAAGCCAAAAAAGCAATTGCCTTGAACATCAGGGTTTGCATTGTCCGTACCGGCCTTGTTTTAGCTAATAACGGCGGCTTTCTAGCCAGGCTCTTACCACTTTTCAAGTTAGGTTTAGGCGGACAATCTGGTGACGGACAACATTACATGCCCTGGGTACATATTAGTGACCTGGTTCATTTACTTTACACACTATCAATCAACCTAAACGCCCACGGTATTTATAATGGTTGCGCGCCGCAGCCAGTAACCAATTTAGAATTCACAAAAACTCTAAGCCAGCAACTGAATAGACCCACCTTATTACCGTTACCCAAATGGTTATTAACGTTCCTGCTGGGAGAAATGGCGCAGCTACTGCTGAGCGGCCAGAACGCCTTACCTGAAAGGGCAAAAGAAATTGATTTTAGCTTTAAATACAACCAACTAGATCAGGCGCTTGCTGATTTATTGCCTGCCAAAAGTTAGCGCAATATGAAAAACAGAACCCTCTTCGTTATCAGTCGGGTTAGCTTCGTAGTTCTAATCAGCTTCTTTTTAAATGCCTGTACCGGCGCTCCTGATAAGGTCACAGCCGTTAAGGATTTTAACGTCGACAGGTATTTAGGCAGCTGGTACGAAATTGCTCGACTCGACCATTCATTTGAAAAAGGTCTCTCGCAGGTAAGCGCCGACTATAGCTTACAAGCAGATGGCGGAATCAAGGTCATCAACCGCGGCTATTCTGCAG
>JBLIAQ010000115.1:0-5817 GCA_047634535.1 Cycloclasticus sp. | reverse complement strand
GTTGAATAATAAGGTGAAAAAAGATGATGGGTATGGCACTTTGGGAACAGTTAGCACTGGGGGCGGTCGCCTTACTGGTTATATTTTGGTTCAGGCCGGGTATAAAAGCGGCGCTTAAGCAAAGCGAACAAGCAGAAAAAGACTGGGCGGGTATTTTGCTGCCGATTGCGGCGGTAGTCTTATTTATTTTTTTCCTGATAATGACGCTTTAAAAACTATTGATGTGTTCGTTAGTCGGTTCGGCACAGCAGTACCAGGCTTCTGAAAGGTGCGGGACCTGTTTAGTTTGGCCAATAGGTAACTCGGCTGCCTTAATATTCAGCGCATGGTGCGCGGCGTGCCATATTTCCGAAAAGGTCTGATAGCGGGTTTTCCCCTCGATATCCGCCTTTTCTACAAGGCTCATTATTCTGAGTTGAAGTTCATCTACCGCAGGATGAGTATGCCGCCATTGGTAGCCTAAGGTGTCGGGGTCGAAGTCACCAATTAATGCCTTAAAACCATCTAACTTTAATAAATAAGAGCCGTTTGGAATGAGTAAGCGAATGGCTAATTGAATCGGCGCTACTTCATTAATAAGGTCGAGCGCAACGATGTCTTGCAACAGCGCACGGTAATCCTCCAGGCTGGTCCATGGTGAAAAGGGAACGAAGGTGGGCGAAATAATGAGAGCAGATTGACGAAGTAATTCAACCGCCTTAAAGGTGTCTTCTCGGCTGTGGCCTTTATCTAGTTTTAGCAAAATATCGTCATTAAAAGACTCCACCGCGCACGTAATGAACAGGCAGCCGGTTTCTTTAAGACTCGGCAGCAGGTCAGCATGTTTCAGTACGTGTTCTATTTTTATGGTGGCGTCAAAGCTGAGCTGGGGGAACTGTTCGTGCATCGCCAAAATAATCTTTTTCGCGTGCGTCGGGCCATTAAAAAAATCGGGGTCACCGAATGAAATATGTTCGGCGCCCATGGCCACTTGTTGCGCGATATCTTGCATAACGATATCAAAAGGCACGATGCGGAACTTACCCTCATACACCGGCGTAACCGGGCAATGGCGGCAAACGTATTTGCAGCCGCGTGAGGTTTCAATAAAGCCGAGATTTTTTTGTTCGCCATTTTCCTCAATTAATTTTGCGTATGTCGATAAGGGGGGCAGGCTATTTCTGTCGGGCAATTTAAACGCAATTTTTTGTGTGTTAACCACGGTGTTGTTTGGGCCCGTATCGATGCGTCCAGAGAGTAGTTGAGCCAGTTGTAAAATATCAGGCTCGCTTTCGCCGCCAAAGAAATAGCTCACCCTGTGTTGTTTTAAAATATCTTGATTCAACGGTGCGTATAAGCCAAAGGAAAATAAAGTGGCGTCGGGCGCGTGTCGGTTGATTTTGACTAGAGCCTTCAAAGCGATGCGCGTAGCGGTATGCATGCCGAGGTAGAGGCCGATTAAGCCGGCTTGTTCGAGTAGCGCCTCGTCGAGCTTTTGAACGGATAAATCCAGACAGTCAACGTGGAAGCCATCGTCTTTTAGCCAAGTATAAGTCTGGGCCAACGCAAAAGGCTGGCGACCTAAATCATAGGGGCTGATGAGTAAGATCTTGGGCTTATTGAGCATGGTAATGAACAGGTTGTTTGACCATGCCAGTGTAGCAAAACAAACAATATTGGTTTTGTAGAAATGACATTTAGTTTTAGCCGTTAATTTTGGTAGTATGGCGGCAATTAAAAATGGATTCATACTAATGAAAGAAGAAGATGCTATTGATGACACATTGGTCAGCAAATCACAAATAAAACGAGACGCCGACACCTTGGTGGCGCTGGGAAAGAAAATAGCCGGTTTGTCAAAAGATCAGTTTGACGGCATGTCGATGAGTGATGAATTAAGAGAAAGCATTGTCGAAGTTAAAAAGCTGAGTAAAGGTGGGGCGATTAAGCGGCAGTTTAAGTACATCGGTAAATTGCTACGCGACAGCGATATTGAAGAGCTATCCAAGGCGCTTGAAAGGCAGCTTGAGGTTGACCGCTCGGCGGCGGCTCGCTTGCATATGCTAGAGACGTGGCGCGATAGATTGGTGCAAGAAGGCGACGCGGCCTTAGCTGATTTTATAAGCAAGTTTCCTCAGGCCGATCGACAACATATTCGACAGCTTCAACGTAAAGCAATACAGGAGCTAGAGCGGGCAAAACCACCGACAGCTTCACGCAAAATATTTCAATATATAAAAGAAATAACGTTGGCGGATTAATATTGGGTTCATACTGTCAGCGGTACAGTGCAACGAGTTTATATAACAGGAGATCGGCATGATGATTCAATGGATAGGAAAGAGTGCTTTATTAGCCATAGCGATGACCTTAACAATTGGAACAGCGCAGGCGGCAAAGCCCGACAGCGTGATGAAAGAGAATAAAGTGGAACACAGTGAGTCTTTTTGGCAAAGGTGGTTTGGCCGTGAAGAGCGACAGCATAGCAGGGTTAATGCTGGCGAGGATGTAAAAGAAAAAGAGAAACACAAAGAAAAAAGCAGTAAGCATAAGGAAAAATCGGAGCGCGTATTTAGCCACTCAGAACGCTCAAGTATCGAAGGTTATTATCGCGAAGAAAGCCGGGGAAAACATAAAGAAAAAGGCGGTAAACATAAGCAAAAAAACTTGCCTTATGGCTTGCAGAAGAAACTTCAACGTGGCGGTGAGCTCCCCCCTGGCTGGCAAACCAAAGTAGCTCGCGGTGAAGTGCTGGATGACGAAATTTTAAGGCATTCAGAACGTCTACCCGACGACCTGGTTCGCCGCTTACCCGTGTTGCGCGATGGCACAGAAATTCGCCGAGTCGGAGATAAAGTGGTTCGCGTTATGGAAGGTAATGGAACCGTACTCGACGTTATTGATTTGGCTGACGTGATATTACGTTAGTCTAAAATAGCTCTAAATGGTCTGGTTGCTATTAAAGCGGCCAGACCATTAATATAAGCGGGACTGAGATCAGCGTTATAATAATTTCCAATGGTAACCCCATTCGCCAGTAATCGCCAAATTGATAACCGCCTGGCCCCATCACCAGGGTATTTGACTGGTGGCCGATAGGGGTCAAAAACGCACAAGACGCACCAACAGCAACGGCCATTAAAAATGGGTCGATATTGACGCCCAGCTGATTCGCAATGCCGACAGAAATGGGTGCCATCACCAGAGCGGTCGCGGCATTATTGATAATATCGGATAAAAACATAGTAACGACTAAAATAAGCGTTAATACGAGATAAATGGGTAAGCCTTCGGTGACATTGACGATACTGTTGGCCACTAACTCAGTTGCGCCGGTGCTTTCCAGCGCGCGCCCGACGGGAATCATGCCGCCTAGCAGGATTATAATCGGCCAGTCGACATCGCGATAGACATCTTTGCCAGGCAAAAAACCCATTAAGGAATAGACGATAATCGCCAATATAAACGCCCCCGCCATGGGTAAAATATTAAAAGCGCCGAGAATGATCGCGGCTATAAAAATAGCCAATGCAATGAACACGCGGCGTTGCTGACCAATTTGAATGCCCCGTTCGGCGAGAGGCAATAAATTTAATTCGCTGAGCATATCGTTTACATACGTGGTTTCGCATTGTAAAAGTAATACATCGCCGACGGTAAACGTATGGTTACGCAAGCGCTTTCTGAGCATATGGCCTTCGTGGGCCAGTCCAATAACGGCGGCGGAATTCGCCGTGCGTCGACGCAGGTAGGAGACGTCACGCCCCAGCAGGGGTGACGCGGCGGTTATAATGCACTCGATTAGCGTCAGTTCGCCAGCGGTAAGGTCATCAAACGTTTTGCCGCTAGCCGCCTGAAACTCAAGGTTTGCATCGGCGAACTTACTTTGCAGCATGACGGGGTCGCCGCGTAACATTAAAATATCGTTTTCTTTTAAGGTGTAATTCGGGTTAGTGTTGAGCGCATAGCGGTTGCCCCTTGCAACGCCGACGATGCCGATATCATTGCTTTGCAGGTCTTCTATTTCACTCACGGCCATATCTATAAAAGGGCTATTAGGCATTACTTGTACTTCGGTCAAATAGCTACTGACTTCAAATAGTTGCTCGGTTGGACTGGTTTCCAGACGCTGTTTTGGAATCAGTCGCCAGCCGATTAAGGTGATAAAGAGCACGCCAATGAAAGCAATAGCAGCACCAACCGGCGAAAAATCGAACATACTGAAGGCGGTACCCGTGATGTCTGCTCGATAGCTGGCAATAATAATGTTGGGCGGTGTGCCGATCATCGTGCTCATACCGCCTAAAATACTGCCAAAGGCGACCGGCATTAATATCATTGCGGGTGAGCGATTGTGTTCTTTCGATGTAGCAATAGCGACGGGTAGTAATAAGGCGAGTGCGCCTACATTGTTCATAAAAGCGGAAAAAAACGTCACTATGGCCGTTAATAAAGCGATGTGAATAAACGCATTGCTGGTATGCGGTAGTAAATAAGAGGCGACGACATCAACGACCCCTGCATTTTTTAACGCCTGACTGATAACTAATACAGCTGCAACAGTAATAACGGCGGCATGGCCGAAGCCAGCAAATGCCTCGTTGGGCGTGACCAGACCAAACAATAAAACGGCCGTCATGGCAACCAGGGCGACGATATCGTAGCGCCATTTTCCCCATGCAAATAGCACCAGGGTGACGGATAAGATGGCAAATATTAGGATCTGATCAGTGCTCATGTTTTTTTAATAGCGTGGCTTTCGCCTGGTTAAGTTGACTGGCTAAATGGGCGGACCCGCCTTTATCGGGATGCAGTTTTTGCATTAATCGTTTATGTGCTTCACTAACTTGCTCCTTAGTCGCATCCGCTGCAAGGCCTAGTATATCCTGTGCTTCTTTTTGACTCATCTGTTGTGAGCTGGGATGGGCAGGTTTTTGTGGTTTTTCTTGGGCGGACCTTATCGTTTTTGCAATACCCAGCAGGCGCAATACATTGGGTAAGTGCCTGGCTATCAACGGGATGGCGGCGCCGATAAAGGCAAAAATAATATTTAGCCGGCCGCTGACGGCCAGAAAAATGAGCCCGAGACCAAGCAGCAACCACAGTGATTTTCGAATAGTGGCAGTGACATTTTTTGCCGGCGTGGTTAAAAACCAGCGAACTAAATACAACGCGCCAAAAACGATGCCGATGAGTATTAAAAAACGAATCATAGCGTTTCTAAACGGCGCTTATTGACTTTAAATGCGGCGAAACTTTGTTCACTATTTTGCCCGCTCAGCACGTATTCACCGAGCCAGATAAACTCTTGTGGGTCGGCGATCATGCCGACCTGTCGATAAATTACGTCTCCTTGTTGGTCGATAAAAACGAGGGTGGGGGTGAGGCGAACGCGGTGCTTTTTCGCCAATTCTAAGTAGCTAAGTTGCTGGTGCCGTAGATCAGTTAATTGTTGTTTAGACTGAAGGTCTATTTCTATTAGTTGAAAGCGTGGTCGGAAATATTGTTGTACAGAGGCCTGATTAAACACGGTCTCCTTCATGCGCTGACAAAAGCGACAGTGCGGAGTACTAAAAAATAAAACCAGGCCCGTTTTGTTTTGTTTTTTCAGCAGAGCGAGCTCTTCAGGAAGGCTGCCTGAGAAAGTGTGAAAGAAGTCATGCTTTGAATCATCGCTCTCCGGCGAGGTAGACATGGCGAAGCATCCGGCACACCACGCTATCAAAAGGGTAGCGAGGAATAGGCGGATTGTTAATTGGTTTTTGTGGCGCATTTGTGGTGTATTTAGCAACATTTTTTTTAAACTTAACTAAGCTTACTGTGTGCTTAGAGAAAATA
>JBLIAQ010000114.1:0-5817 GCA_047634535.1 Cycloclasticus sp. | reverse complement strand
GCGGATGACGCCGTACGTGGCGTAGATTCTGCAGGTGGCAAAGGTATCATTTTTAACACCATCACCATTTCTGATGGCATTTCCATGGGCACCGAGGGTATGAAGTACTCCTTAACGTCGCGTGAAGTGATCGCCGACTCGATTGAAACAGTCGTCGGCTGTCAGGGCTTTGATGGCGTAGTTGCGATTGGTGGCTGTGATAAGAATATGCCTGGCTGCATGATCGCACTGGCGCGCTTAAACCGACCTAGCGTATTCGTTTATGGCGGAACCATTCTTTCTGGCTGTCACAAACAACGTAAACTCGATATTATTTCTGTATTTGAAGCCGTCGGCGCACGCGCGAACAACCAAATTGATGACGAAGAACTACACGCCATTGAATCAAAAGCCATCCCCGGCGCTGGCTCTTGCGGCGGTATGTATACCGCCAATACAATGGCCTCGGCAATTGAAGCGATGGGCATGAGTTTACCCAATAGTTCGGCTCAAGCGGCCATTTCTAGCGATAAGAAAAAAGATTGTGAAGACGCCGGTAAAGCGGTTCTAAATTTATTAGCACTTGATATTAAGCCTCGAGATATCATGACGCGCAAGGCCTTCGAAAACGCCATTACCGTTGTCATCGCGCTGGGCGGCTCAACCAACGCCGTTCTGCATTTGCTCGCTATGGCGCACAGCGCCAATGTAAAGTTAGAACTAAAAGACTTTACAGAAATTGGCAAGCGCGTGCCGATGGTCGCCGACTTAAAACCGAGTGGCAAATACTCCATGGGCGAACTGATCGACATCGGCGGTATTCAACCGCTAATGAAAATCCTGTTAGAAGCAGGCCTACTGCACGGTGACTGCTTAACCGTCACCGGTAAAAGCCTGGCTGAAAATCTGTCTGAGGTCGCGCCCTATCCCGCTGATCAGGACATTATCCGCTCGCTCGATAACGCCATTAAAAAAGACAGCCATTTGGTCGTGCTCCACGGCAACCTGGCCACAGAAGGTGCGGTCGCTAAGATCACGGGTAAAGAAGGGCTTGGCTTCACTGGTAAAGCGCGCGTCTTTAACTCGGAAGAAGAATCGATGGCCAGCATTTTGGACGGTTCTATAAAAGAGGGCGACGTACTCGTTATTCGCTACGAAGGCCCCAAAGGCGGCCCGGGCATGAGAGAAATGCTCGCGCCTACCTCTGCCATTATGGGTCGTGGACTTGGCGACAAGGTGGCATTTATCACGGACGGTCGTTTTTCTGGTGGCACGCACGGTTTTGTAGTCGGCCACATCACGCCTGAAGCCTATCAGGGTGGTGCTATTGCCATCGTTGAAGACGGCGATACGATCACCATCGACAGCATTAAAAATGAACTTAAATTACACCTCGACGACGAAATTATTCAACAGCGCCTTTCTAAGTGGGTTAAACCTGAACCTCGTTACACGCGTGGCGTCTTGTCCAAGTACGCCAAATTAGTCAGCTCTGCATCTGATGGCGCAGTAACCGATAAAGATTAATAGCGAGGTTGATTAAGCCGCTCAACACCCTCGATATGATGCGTGCCCTGATTGGCACGCCTTCTGTTAGTAGTACTAGCGACACCTACGACCAAAGCAATCTGCCAGTGATCCAGCTGCTGGCAGAGTGGCTGGAAAACCTCGGCTTTGACGTCGTTATCCAGCCCCTGGCAAAGCAAACGGGCAAGGCAAATCTGATTGCCACCATCGGGCCTCGCTATAAAGGCGCGGACGGCCTCATTCTTTCCGGTCATACCGACACGGTGCCTTATGATGATCGGCACTGGCAGCAAGATCCTTTTAAACTCACCGAGCGGGATAATAATTTTTACGGTTTAGGCAGCACGGATATGAAGTCGTTCTTTGCCTTGGCCCTCAGTACGGCAGCTCAATTCAAGGCTGCCGATTTTAAAAGGCCGTTAACCATCCTCGCCACTGCCGACGAAGAAAGCGCTATGAGCGGTGCGCAAGCATTAGTCAAAGAACAGTTAGAACACGCCAAATATGCCATTATTGGCGAACCTACCAGTTTAACGCCTATACGCATGCATAAAGGTGTCATGATGGAGTCGCTGGTAGTCACCGGGCACGCTGGGCACTCAAGCAACCCCAACTTGGGCGCTAGTGCGACTGAAGGTATGCACAAAGTGATTTCTGAATTGATACGCTGGCGAGAAGAACTACAGAAAAAATATCAAAATCCATTATTTGATGTTTCCTCGCCCACCTTAAACATCGGCTCCATACACGGCGGCGATAACCCAAACAGAATTTGCTCTCACTGCGAAACTCAGATAGATATTCGCCCTTTACCCGGCATGGATATAGACTTATTACGCGCCGACCTAAAAAAACGGCTCAGCAAGGTGCTGCCTGTAGAAAGCAGGCTTGAGCTGACCTACCGGCCCATCTTTTGCGGCGTACCACCGTTTGAAACAGCATCCGACGCAAGGCTCACCCGTCTCGTTGAATCGCTCGCTGGAAAAACGGCTGAGTCTGTCGCCTTTGGTACCGAAGCGCCTTATTTAACAACACTAGGAATAGATACCATCGTTATCGGTCCGGGCAATATTGACCAGGCCCACCAGGCGAATGAGTATATTCCTGCCAATCAAATTGCACCGTATTGCGATTTTTTGCGGAATATAATACAAAAAGTCTGCATAGACTAGGTTTTTACGCAAACATTTTGCGTTTAAATTAAAATAATTGCGTTTTTTGCAAATTATTATTAAAATGCCCGCATGTTAAATGACTCGGCTTTTATTATTTACAAGTTTGGTGGCGTCAAAGCCTTAGCATCCGCTATTAACAAAGACCCCGCCACTATTTATCGCTGGACCTACCCTAAAAGCAAAGGTGGTACCGGCGGAGTTATCCCTACCTCAGCTATAAGCAAAATCACCGAAGCCGCTAAGTTATTAGATATATCGCTAGATAATGACAGCACTCAAGCCCAGTTATCTGCTCAGTACGACACAAACGCTCCGCTACATTCCCATCAATTTGTTAACTGGTTTAGGAGCACCGCGCCTTATATTCACGCCCATCGAGGCAAAACGTTTGTTATCAGCTTCAACGGTGAAGCGGTAGATGATGGCCAATTTTCCGATCTGGTCGAAGATTTTGCGCTGTTAAACAGCTTGGGTATTAAGCTGATTCTGGTGCATGGCATTCGCCCACAACTGGAAAAAAAACTGGGCGCTAGCGGCCAGACCAGTTATGTTTATCAACACCTTAGGGTGACCGACAAAGAAACGCTTGAACTAGCAAAAGAGGCAGTTGGAACAGTGCGTACCAATATTGAAGCTCAACTGTCAAGCAGCCTGGCTAACACACCGATGGCTGGCGCGGGTATAAGCGTCGCTTCCGGCAACATTATCACCGCCAAACCCATCGGCATAATCGATGGCGTTGACTACCAGTTTACCGGGGAAGTTCGCCGCGTTAATAGCAACTTTATTGCAGAAAAATTAGCTTCGGGGCACATTATTCTCGTTTCTCCGTTGGGTTATTCACCAAGCGGCGAGGTATTTAACTTGCGTAGCGAAGAAGTAGCCACCGCTATAGCCACCGCTATAAAAGCCGATAAATTAATTTTAATGACCGAACGTACCGAGCTTTTAACCGATAAAAATCAACTTATCCGCCAGCTAACGACCGAGCAAGCTGAAGCTATTTTAGAGTCCTCTGATGATCATCAGGACGATGCCTACCTCCATTTACAGGAAGCTATTCGCGCTAGCAAATTAGGCGTAAAACGAATTCATTTAATTAACCGTAAAATTAATGGCGGCATACAACTGGAACTGTTTACCCGCCAAGGAGCCGGCACACTGATCAGCGTCAAACCATTTGAAGACGCTCGCCAGGCAACTATCGATGACATATACGGCATCATCGAACTGATCCGTCCATTAGAAGAACGCGGCCTACTCACTTACCGCTCTCCTGAGACGATAGAAAAAGATATCAGCAAGTTTCATATTATCGCGCAAGAAGGGTTAATCACTACCTGCGCAGCCCTATACGAGTACCCACAGGCATCAATGGGAGAGTTGGCCTGCGTTGCCGTTCATCCTAGTTATCGCACTGGCGAACGCGGCGATTATTTATTGAAAATGATAGAGACTAAAGCGATTGCAAAGGGCCTGACTAAACTCTTTGTACTTACCACACAAAGCAGCCACTGGTTCGTAGAAAGGGGGTTTAAGCTCGCATCGATCGATGAACTGCCTGACGAAAAGCGCACGCAATACAACTACGCGCGACGTTCCAGTATTCTCATCAAAAACCTAATCTAATCTAATCTAATTCAGTGCCTTATTTCGAACCAATTTAAGATTCTACGTCTATACTTTAACTACTGGCTATAAAGCCTTAAAGCTAAAAGACACTTTAAATTACATTATGAACGTTTTCTCAGCTGATCAATTTAACGACTCGGAGATTAAGGTACTACAAATATCTGATCTGCATTTGTTTGCCACTACTGATCAACGGCTGGTGGGCATTAATACCGAGGCAAGTTTTTTATCCATCTTAAATCTCGCTCAAGAGAAAAGCTGGCCACCTGACTTAATCTTCCTCACTGGTGACTTAAGCCAGGATAGTTCTGAGGCATCTTACCACCGCCTAATTGAACACTTAGCACCATTAGCAATACCCTGCTTTGTACTTCCTGGCAACCATGACACGCCCGATAAACTAACCACGATATTCAATCAACCGTTTGTTTCGTATCAACCGTTTTTGCATTATGGGGAATGGTTGTTTGCATTTCTTAACTCAGAAACACCGGACGAAGAAGGCGGAACCTTAGATGAAAGGGAAATAGAGCGGCTTGCAAATGAAATTAACTCACACCCCAATAAGAAAATTCTAATTTGCTTACATCATCAATTAAAACCCGTCGGTAGCGAGTGGATAGACAGCATGAAAGTTGTCAACCCAGAGTCGCTGCTTAAACTCATTACCAAACATTCTAATATTCGCAGCATTATTCACGGCCATATTCATCAAGCCTACGAAAGTAAAATTGCCCAAGCTAGCATTTATGGCTCCCCATCCACCTGTTTTCAATTTAAACCGTTAAGCAAGGACTTCGCGATTGATAATGCTGCCCCCGGTTACCGATGGCTAAAATTACAGTCCAATGGAGAGATACAAACTGATATTATCAGGTTAGACGAAATGCCCGCCGACCTCGATACAAACTCAAGCGGCTACTAAATCGATCCGCTTATTTTTTATGTAGATCAGGCGCAATACCAGGAAATAAACAGGACCACATTTCAGTTAGCGCACTCAGGTAAACGTTCCTCTTAAAGTGCACTACGTCAAACGCTGGCTCCCAATAATCGGCCCAACGCCAGCGATCAAATTCGGGCGTTTCCGTTTTATCAAATGAGATATGCGCCTCATCTCCGACGAATCGCAGCATAAACCAAATTTGTTTTTGTCCTTTACAGAGAGGAAAGCTATCCTTTCGAACAAATCGTCTGGGCAAATCATAATAAACCCACTCTCCCGTTCGGCCAATCACCTCTACCGAACCGGAGTCTAAACCAATCTCTTCGTACAGCTCGCGGTACATCGTCTGCTCAGGTGTTTCACCTTCATCCATACCGCCCTGAGGGAATTGCCAACCCGACTGGTTTGCGCGCCTCGCCCAAAATAGCTTATTGTGTTGGTTGCATAAAATGATGCCAACATTACGCCGATACCCATCGTCATCAATCATAATCAATTCATTAAACTAAAATTTATTGCAGATCATTATAGCCACGTTTTAAATCAGCGCGAGCTTAC
>JBLIAQ010000113.1:0-5835 GCA_047634535.1 Cycloclasticus sp. | reverse complement strand
AGGATTCGGGTTTGGCTTTTATGTTACTGGCGGTCACTGGAGAGGTATCAAGCTCATCCTCATTATTGCTGGCTTTGCCGGCCCTGCTCGTAGAAGCTAATTATTCACAGACTTTTGAAACAGAAGCCGATCAATACGCGCTGGCATATATTCAAAAAAATGCTATTGAAGGCAAGCATTTTTTAAACCTGATGAATCGCCTGGAAGCCGCGCCAACTAAAAAATCGCCATCAACTAAACCGGTAGAGCAACAGAGCAGCACGCTAGACTATTTCTCATCCCACCCTCCCACGCATGAAAGGGTTAAGGCATTTGCAGCCAATTAATAGTTGTTTTATTGGCCGATAATTAATGAGGCTTAGCGGCTAGATTAAATCCACTCATGGCCACTGTTCAAATCACTGGTGGGCAATGACTTTATCGGTAAATAAATAATCTTTAAGCTCTTTGTCGAACCTGGGGTCTTGCCGCCTAATCCACTCCAGTACCATCGCGGCGTGTTCTTTTTCCTCGTCTCGATTGTGCGCAAGAATGGCTTTCAATTCCTCATTTTTACAGGCATCGACGCGTTGATTGTACCAGTCAACGGCCTCTAGCTCTTCCATCAGCGAGGTAATCGCCCGGTGCATATCTCGGGTTGCATCGCTCAGTTCGTTAATCGGTTCGTGATAGCCTTCATTTGACATAGTTATATCCTCAGCTTAATGGAGTTGGTTTTTAATGTTTAGCCGTCGTTAATGGTAACGTCGTCTGTAAAACAGGTCAAAATTTAATCTTCATCTTCTCTTGGGGCGGCATTGCCTATCGGTAAAAGGATCTTAATACAAAGCCCGCCCTCCTTGCGATTATGGGCGCTAATGTTACCCTGGTGGAGTTCAACCGCACGGCGAGCTATTGCTAAGCCCAAACCATAACCGGGAGTTTTTACATTCTGTTCGTTAGCGTTGACGCGTACAAACGGCTGAAATAGTTGTGGAAGCTGAGCTTCTGATACCCCCTTGCCGTTGTCGCAAATATTAATTTCTACGACGTTTTTTTCATGCTCCAGGTTAATCTCCACCTGGCTTATTTCTGGAGTGTAATAAACAGCATTACGGACAACGTTTTCAATGGCTCTGCGCAACAGTTCAATACTACCGTTTAATAACACTTCCTTGCCAGACTTAAAGGTGACTTGCTTATCCTGGCTATTGGCCTCAAAACGGGCGTCGTTGGCAATCGATTCAACTAAACCATTAATATCAAAATAATCATTTTTATGATTACCTACATCGGCTTCTAATCGCGATAGCGTTAATAACTCCCCCACCAGTTCATTTAATCGTTGGCTTTCTTTTTCGATACGTTGCATTAATTCGTTGCTTTTTTGCGGTTGCTGACGGCTCATTTCCACCGCAACCTGAAGCCGTGCAAGAGGTGAACGTAGTTCGTGTGATACGTCGTTTAACAGGCGTTTTTGCGCGGCTATCAGTTGTTGTACTTGCTCGGCCATATGATCAAAATCTTTCGCGAGGTCGGTTATTTCATCTTTTCTAGCGCCGATAAAGGGCATAACGCGCGTGTCCAGTTTGCCGTCGGCAAAACGGTTGGTGGCCTGGCGCAATAAAAGGATCGGGCGTGTGAGGTACCAGGCCAGTACCACGCTAAAAAGCAGGCTGCCGATAAACATAATGAGCAGGGGCAGCAGAGGTAAATGCATTGGAAAGCCATTACGCTGCTGCATCTCGGGGTAGTGACGGCGGGGAATAAACAGTAAAAAACGCTCCCCTTGTGGCGATATGACCTGCTGTATGGCGGATTGTTGCGGGTTATTGAGGGCTTCTCGGGCTTTACGAAGCATTATATCTGATATCGGTCTACCTAATAGATCAACGCCATCGTCATTAATAATAAACATCGATGAGGGTCGATTAAAACGCGCATGTCGCTGTTGCAAAAGCTCTTTCAACGCAATAGTGCCTTTTTTTTCTAGAATATTGGCGGCCGCATTGACGCTCATATCGGCGCGTGGGTTGTTCACCAGCACTTCGAGTTGTTCAATCCGCTGCTGGTTGTGTTTCCACACGAGCGTACCGACGGTGGCGCCGGTAATTAGCAAGGTTAGCCAGAAACCAAAGAAAATTTTCCAGAATAAACGGCCCATATTAACGATTATCCTCGTCATGTTCAGTAGACAGCAAATAACCCTGCCCACGGACGGTAACGATGCTGGGGGCGAGCTTATGTTCATTTATTTTTTTGCGCAGGTTACTCATATGCATATCAATACTGCGGTCATATTTTTCCAGCGCTCGGCCCAGCGCTTTTTCCGACAGTATGTTTTTACTGACGATATGCCCGTTTTGCTCCATCAAGGTATGCAGTAAATTAAACTCAGTGCTCGTCAGGTCGAGTTGTTGGCCGCCGACCAGGGCGCTACGTGATGAAGGATGAACTTCCAATAAACCAATTCGTATTGCCGCATTGCCGTTTGCTAAAACATGCCTCGCGCCTTTTGTACGCCTTAGCACAGCGCGTAAGCGCGCGAGTAATTCGCGCGGGTTAAAGGGCTTGGGCAGGTAATCATCGGCACCAATTTCCAGCCCAACGATACGATCAATGTCATCACCCTTAGCGGTGAGCATTAGCACCGGTAGACTGGAACTGCTGCGAATTCGTCGTAACACCTCAAAACCATCCATGCCGGGCATCATTACGTCCAGCAGTACGGCATCATAAAGCCCCGTTAGCGCTTGTTCCACGCCCGTTTGTCCATCTAAGGCGTGTTCTACGCTAAAGCCTTCGGCTTCAAGGTATTCAGCCAGCATGGTCGATAATTCAGCATCATCATCAACGATTAATATACGTGTCATAACGGGTTCTTATTACTAATATAGTGATGAATTCTGGCACAAATAGCATACGGGTAACGTTATCTTTAGCGGTCTTTACAAAACTTTACATACTCTTGACCCTAATTTGCAGTTGTTTTGCCCATACTTCCACTCAAGGTAGATAGTACGTAAGCTACCGATGAATGTTAATTAAAATGGAGCACGGATATGAAAAAACGTAACGTTATAATCAGCGGTATTTTGGCGGCTAGTCTGCTCTCGATGGGCGTGGTAGGGTTAGCACAGGCCTGTGATGGACGAGACGGTCCAAAGCGTGGGCATCATGGCGACAAGATGATGAAGGTGATGGAAAAATTAGATCTTAGCGCCGAACAACAAGGTGCCATTCAAAAAATCAGGGACGAGCAGGGCAGCAAGATGAAATCGACTAGAGCTGCCATGCAAGGTATCAGAAAAGCGTTACACGAACAGACGCAAACTGAAACATTTAACACAGTCGAGGTGCGAAGATTGGCAGAGGCCAAAGCAAAAATCGTAACGGATATGACCGTTCAGCGTATCGAGACTATGCACCGGATACATAAAGAACTAACACCCGAGCAGATCGAAAAGATGAAAAAAATGAAACAACACAGGCATGGCCATAAGGGTGATTAAAGCGTTACTTTAATCAATAACTAAATTAAAGGAGCCGGTGTGATGGGTCATTACCCGCCACACCGGCTCCTTTTTTGTACCTGCTTTAAGCTGAATTTCAGCCGTCATAATGTTGTCGTAATGCGAGCGATGAGTGAGCTATTTTTTAAATAATAAAAGTTAAGATTTTGTCGCGACGGCAAGAAAAATGGGGTATTTCTTTTCTTCTTTATAAACGGTATGCGCGGTAAAAAACTGAATATGCTCAAAGCCGTTATCTTCTAAAATGGCTTTTAATGAATCGCGCTCAAAACCGGAATGAAAGACGCCTTCGGTGTCTTTTGGGTGAAAACTGCCGTCTTCTTTATCAAGGTCCGCCAAAGCAATCATCGCGCCCGGCTTCAAATGTTCAGAAAATGTGCGCATTAGTTGCTGAGTATCTTCT
Source organism: Cycloclasticus sp. (assembly GCA_047634535.1). GTDB lineage: Bacteria > Pseudomonadota > Gammaproteobacteria > Methylococcales > Cycloclasticaceae > Cycloclasticus. The sequence continues at coordinate 1,920 of JBLIAQ010000113.1, read as the reverse complement.
ATGTGGTGCAGGGCCATCGCGCTGATAATCAAATCGAACTGTGTGTTCAAGGGTTCGACGGTAATATCCTGACAAACAGCCTCTACCTTGCCGTGTAATTCGGGCTTCGAAATCAGTTTATCCAGCATCGCTTTGGAAATGTCTACGGCAACAATTTTATGCACTAATGGTGCAACGTGAGAGCTAATTAAACCGGTACCCGCGCCAAAATCCATAACCTCCATCTGGCCGTGCAAAGGAACGTGTTCTACAACGCTCGAACCGACAGCAGATGAAATACTTTTGACCATGTTGTTAGCATCCCAATCTTTAGATTTTTCATTAAATAAGTCTGGCACTTTAATATCCCCCGTCGTTCGTTTTAGTTACAACTAAATAATTTCTTTGGAAACTTTAACATAAGCCAGCTCTACTGCATCAATCTCTAAAGCTATAAGCCAGCAATACCAAAAGCATTTCTTAGCGCATAGCCGGTAAGGAAAGCGATAGCCGCCGCTGCGGTACCTGTGAGTAAGGTTTTTAAACCAGATACAAGCGTGGGTTTAGAAAACAAAAAGCCTTTAATCGCGCCAATGGAGAAAAACATTATTCCAGCAAGCCCCGTGCTCAGCAGAAATTGTTGCTGGATTTCTATTGTTGGAATAAGAAAGGGAATTAAGGGCACCGTTCCAACAGAAATGAAGGCGATAAAGGTTGCGATGGCAGACCGCCACGGATTAGACGTACTTTTCTGTAAGCCATGCTCTTCTGTGAGCATGGTTTCAATCCATAAACGCCGATCCTGACAGATCGTATCGACGATGTCCTCAAGCCCATCACCTTTAAACCCTTTTTTCTGAAATATTTGTCGGATCTCCTCGCGTTCACCGCCCGGCACCGTGTCAATATGCTCTTCTTCACTCCGCCTGATGCGTTCGGCAAACTCCATTTCAGTCTTGATCGATTCAAAACTGCTTATCGCCATACTAAAACCGTCTGCTAACAGGTTAGCAAAACCCATAATTAACGCGATAGAAGAAGGCAGCCCTGCGCCAACGGTACCTGAAACAACGGCAAAAGTGGTAACGCACCCATCAATTCCACCCAGTACGGCGTCTGAAATATTTTGCGGTTTGACGGGCCGTTGAAGACGTTTTTCGATGGCCTCTGGATGGTGCTCCTGAAGCAGTTTGTTGTAGCTAGTTTTTTTCATTTTATGCGCCGAATAATTAGGGTTCGTGAAAAAACTCATTAGGTGGCAGGCGAGCTAGAAGCTTACCTCTATGACACTAGCCTTAACAATATACTAGCCATAGATGATCGATACCCCAAGCAATAACGGCGTTAATATGGCCGCGGCCACATTCGTAGCCATAAACACAGGAAAGCCGCCGATGTTAGACGTGTGTTTAATGCTGCCGCTCAGCGAAAACAAGGAAAACGCCATAGGAATCAGGGCAATAAGACCCAGGTTGGGGATAGAGCCATTGATAATAAAAAACAGTATCAAAGAATACGCGGCGATCAGAAAAACGGCATAAACGGCGTTACTTTTTTGTAGGCCAAAGGCAATTGGAAACGTATGGCGGCCCACACTCGCGTCCGCTTTAATATCGGGGTGCTGGTTTAACAAAAGCAGGTTATTGACCAGAAAAAATGGAACCAGCGAAACGAGCCAGGCGAACAAAGAATAGTCCCCTGTTAATATCACGTGTGTACCGAGTACCATCAAAATGCCAAAGCCTAAGCCCGGTGCAACTAAGCATAACAAGGGTAGACGGTTAAGCCATTTTGTATAGGTCACTATCAACACAACACCCAGCAAACCAATGGGCAGAATTTGAAGGCCTTGAAGTAGCGCCAGGTAAATGCCGATTGCGATGGTTAGCAATAGCGTTGTTAAGCCGATAATGAGAACCGCAGTAGCCATTTCAGGCTTGT
>JBLIAQ010000112.1:0-5841 GCA_047634535.1 Cycloclasticus sp. | reverse complement strand
TATCCGCTCAAGCCACCGATAAGGGCGTCAATAAAGCAACCGATAAGCTATACCCCATTGCTAACACTCCCAGCGCTATTTTCGCTCTCGGTGAAGATGGACTGAAGCAATACATTAAAACCATTGGACTTTTTAACACCAAGGGCAGCAATATCATCAAAACCTGCAAACTTCTTATCGAAAAGCACAACAGCGAAGTCCCTAAAACACGTGATGAACTTGAATTGCTACCCGGTGTAGGACGAAAAACGGCCAATGTGGTTTTAAACACGGCTTTTGGTTTCCCAACCATTGCCGTTGACACGCACATATATAGGGTCAGTAACCGCACAAAAATTGCAGCGGGCAAAACAGTGCTGGAGGTCGAAAAAAAGCTAGAAAAACACGTGCCGCAGTCATTCATGCTAGATGCGCATCACCTGCTTATTTTACACGGACGATACACCTGTATTGCTCGTAAACCACGTTGTGGCTCTTGTGTTATTGAGGACTTATGCGAATTCAACAAAAAACTGGTTGACTAGTTCTTAGAGCTGGAAGCTTAAGGCAGATCACCTTTATAGCCTTCAACTCGCGCACTAAGTAATCATAGCTTTGTTTTTTTATGAAAGTTTTTTTAACTTTGCGTGGTCTATTAAATCGCATATAGTTAACCGGTCAGTTCTTGTCGGTAATTTTTGCAGGATAACTGGATTTAAAAATACTTCACTTAGACTAACCTCAAGGATAAATTTATGAAAAATTCTATAAAGACCCCTCTAGCAGCTGCCTTAGGCGCAGCATTTGTAACGTCTATGGCTTTTGCTCCGATCGCAAGTGCTGACACAAATCCATTTGGCGCAACCGAACTTGAAACTGGCTACATGGTACTCGCTGAAGGTAAGTGTGGTGAAGGCAAGTGTGGCGCTGAAAAGGCTGCCGCTAAAGCCGAAGGAAAATGTGGTGAAGGCAAGTGTGGCGCTGAAATGGCCTCCGATAAAGCCAAGGGTGAAGGCAAATGTGGCGCTGAAATGGCCTCCGATAAAGCCAATGGTGAAGGCAAATGTGGCGCTGAAATGGCCTCCGATAAAGCCAAGGGTGAAGGCAAATGTGGCGCTGCTAAGTAAGCCAACTTAGTAATATGACAAGTACCTTTCCCGTTAATGGGGCGGGTCTCGGATTAAGGCGGGCCTTTATCGGCCCGCTGTCTGAGCAGCCACCAGACAACGTCGATTTTTACGAAATAGTTCCTGAAAACTGGATTCGCTTTGGTGGGCAACACGGCAAACAGTTACGCGCATTAACCGAAAAATTTGCCTTCGTATCACACGGGCTGTCTCTTAGCATCGGTAGCCCAGATGCCTTAGACCTTGGGTTCGTACGCGACGTGCGTGATTTCCTAAAACAGCACCAAATCAAAATTTACACCGAACACCTCACCTACTGCAGTGATGGCGGACACCTATACGACCTCATGCCGATACCTTTCACCGAAGAAGCGGTCGACTATGTCGCTGGCCGAATTATTCAGGTACAAGATATTTTAGGTGAGCAAATCGCTATAGAAAATGCCTCGTACTACGCTGCACCAGGCAAGGAGATGGAAGAAATTGAGTTTATTAATGCCGTTATAAAAAAGGCCGACTGTAAGCTTCTTATCGATATTAATAACATTTATGTGAATAGCGTTAACCATCAATATGACGCCGTAACCTTTCTAAAATCACTCCCAGGTGATCGGATTAGCTACGCACACATTGCCGGGCATTATCACGAGAGCGAAGACATAATCATCGATTCTCATGGTACTAAAGTGATTGATCCGGTCTGGCAGCTGCTTGATACCGCCTACGAACAATTTGGCGTTTTCCCAACCTTATTAGAAAGAGATATTAATATCCCACCCCTCGCTGAATTACTCGACGAAGTGGATCTCATTCATCAGGCGCAATCAAAGCACACCTCACGCGAAGGAGAAAAGCTTGCTGCCGGATAACACACCTTCTTTTATACGAACGCAACACCAGTTCACTCAATATATTCGCAATCCTAAAACCGCTCCTGCGCCAACCGGCATTGAGAAACGGCGGATGGATTTGTACTGCGATTTTCTGTTTACTAATATTTCAAATTTTCTTGCTGAGAACTTTCCCGTGCTCAACAAAATAATGAGCGAGCAGCAATGGGAAGAATTATCGCGCGACTTTTTCTCGCGTCACTCGAGCCACAGCCCTTATTTTTCACAAATATCTCAGGAGTTTCTGCACTATTTACAAAATGAGCGACTTGAAAACCCACAATCAAAGCATGACTTGCCTTTTTTATTAGAGCTCGCGCACTACGAATGGACCGAGCTTGTTATCTCCATTGCCGAAGATCTTGACAGTGGAAACAGTATTATCACCGATCCCCTTACTCAAGCTCTTACCCTTAGCGATACGGCATTAGCGCTTGCGTACCAATACCCCGTGCATAAAATCTCACCGGACTTTATACCTACTGAGCTGCCAGCACAAGCAACCTACCTCGTCGTTTACCGTAACGTAGAAGACCAAATCGTTTTTCTGGAAACCAATCCCGTCACCCATGCTTTGCTTGAAACCTTGACTGACAACACTGAACAGGCGACGCTATCTGTACTCAACAAACTTGCAGATGACTTACAGCACCCTAATCCTGATATCCTGATTCAGGGTGGGCTCTCCATTCTTAACGACTTTATTTCCCGCGGCATTGTTATTTCTGCGCAATAAGCCCTGCTAATTATTAGGCTTTTAGCCGTACCTTAAAAAGCAAACGCCCGCTGAAAATCTAACATCCATCCATTTTACTAATCAGCAAGCACTTGTATACGCTTATAATATTCATATCGAATTATTATATTGCTGACAATGAAAACAACTTCTTCTCTATTTCAACTAGCACAACGCAGCATTCCAGGTGGCGTCAACTCACCCGTTCGCGCCTTTAAAGGCGTTGGTGGCGAACCTATTTTTATTGATCACGCCAAGGGCGCCTACATTACCGATACCAATGGTAAGCAATATATTGACTACGTAGGCTCCTGGGGACCGATGGTGTTAGGACACAGCCATCCTGATGTGATTGAAGCCGTTAAAAAAGCCGCTGACAATGGCCTTAGTTTTGGTGCACCGACTATTATCGAAACGACTATGGCGGAGAAGGTTTGCAGCCTTATGCCGTCTATCGAAAAAATAAGAATGGTCAGCTCCGGCACCGAAGCAACGATGAGCGCTATTCGCTTAGCTCGTGGTTTTACTGGCCGCGACAATATCATCAAATTTGAAGGCTGTTATCACGGGCACTCTGACTCGCTATTGGTGAAGGCTGGTTCAGGCGCATTAACGTTTGGCGTCCCAAGTTCGCCTGGCGTACCAGAAGCACTAGCCAACCATACCTTAACGCTTCCGTATAACGATGCAGACGCCATTACAGAACTATTAAAAACAAAAGGCGATAGCGTCGCGTGCATTATCGTCGAGCCCGTCGCAGGCAATATGAACTGCATTCCACCAGAAGCTGGCTTTTTAGAGTGTTTACGAGAATTATCCGATCAATATGGCATCGTCTTAATTTTTGACGAGGTGATGAGTGGCTTTCGCGTCGCACTCGGCGGCGCGCAGCAGCTATACGCAGTGGCTCCCGATTTAACGACCTTGGGTAAGGTCATCGGCGGTGGTATGCCGGTCGGTGCTTTTGGTGGACGCGCAGACATTATGGCGCAGCTGGCACCTGATGGCCCGGTGTACCAGGCCGGTACCTTATCGGGCAACCCTATCGCCATGTCAGCTGGGCTGGCAACCTTAGAACTCATCAGTCAGCCCAATTTTTATGAGAACCTCAGCCAACGAACGCTGCAATTACTGACTGGTTTAAAACAACTCGCCAAAGCAGCAGTCATTCCTTTTTCTACCAATCAAGTTGGCGGAATGTTTGGTTTGTTTTTCTCGCAAGATGAGCATATCAGCCGTTTTAATCAAGTTATGAGGTGTGATCAGGACAGGTTTAAAAAATTCTTCCACCTGATGCTCGAAGAAGGCGTTTATCTCGCTCCTTCCGCGTTTGAGGCTGGCTTTGTTTCCGCGGCGCATAGCGAACAGGACATCAACCGTACCTTAGGCGCCGCTCGAGCAGCCTTTGAAAAGCTGAGATGATCAATATCGTCAAACCCGGTCAGACCTATAAACTCACCCAGTACGAGAAATTGGGCGGTGAACAGGGAGTGCGCCAACTCGTTAAATATTTTTATCGGGCCATGAATTCTTCGGGCGACGCTCGAACCATTCGCGATATGCACGCCGCCGATTTAAGTGAGGCTGAAGAAAAATTGTTTTTATTTCTCAGCGGCTGGCTCGGTGGCCCATCGTTGTATATAGAAAAATATGGCCACCCTCGTTTACGTGCCCGTCATTTACCTTTTGCAATCGGCACCAAAGAACGCGATCAATGGTTGAACTGTATGGATGCGGCTCTGACAAAAATGAATATTGAGAAACCGATGCACGACGAACTCATGCAAGCCTTTTTCAATACCGCCGATTTTATGCGTAACAAAACGGAATAACCGTTTTATTCATCATGTTTGCAGACGTCTTAAATTCCATTACTCAGTTAATTCAGCAGTATCCCACTTGGGCTGGGGCGATCGTTTTTTTAGTTGCCATGATAGAGTCGCTCGCTATTATTGGTTTTATCGTACCCGGTGTTGCCATCATGTTCGCCATAGGGGCGTTAATTAGTAACGGCACACTCGACCTGCTGAGCACCGTTATCTGGGCTGCCGCTGGCGCCTCTATTGGCGACGGCTTGAGTTTTGTTCTGGGCTGGCACTACAAAGAAAAGGTTTACCAGCTTGCATGGCTAAAGAAGCACCAGGACTTACTCAATAACGGCCATCAGTTTTTTGAAAAGTATGGCGTATTCAGTATTTTAATAGGTCGTTTTGTCGGCCCTATTCGCGCCATCATTCCGCTCATCGCTGGTATTTTTGGCATGCCTATTAAGCAATATATTTCCATTAATATTATTGCTTCCGCTTTGTGGTCACCCGCATATTTATTCCCAGGATTAATTTTTGGTACCGTTGTATCAATGACACCCGACGAATGGTTAGCTTATTGGCCCGTTGGTGCGATAGTTTTTGTCATTATTTTAGTAATTGTTCGATTTAAAAAAAATCGCCGCTATACACCTTGAGACTAATGCTTGCTAGAACATTCATTTTATCGAAAGTTGATTCAGTGTTTTAGAAGCGACGCATGCTACAACCTCTAGGGGAATATCGTTCCCTTATGCGCCGGTATCCCTTAATACATTGTTAACGTTTTCACCAAAAATTATTTTGATAAAACTAAAATTATCGTTCCGTAAAAAGCCCTAATAACATATGCAGTCTGTCTATTGGATCTTCCATTTGCAATAATCGCTGGCGCAATACATTTTCCATTGATAACACTTCGGCCAAACGGTACCCGACCCAGTTTGCGTCATTAAACTGTTCTTCTTTTACTTCCATGTTTGGCCGATGCCTTTTAAATACATTCTTCAGCATAAGCGCCAAATTCATTAAGTCTTCTGGCACCGCTATTGCTGCTGGTTCAGGCAAAACTTGAATCGTTGCCGTAATTAACTCATTACTCGAAATATCGTTGTGCAGGATTTTAAAACGCCGACTACCCATTGCTTCGATCGTCAATACACCATCGTCTGACTGTCCCCATTCGACGATCTTCGCTAACGTGCCAAACTGATAGCTTCTAGCCGCTTTTCCAACTTCATGCCCATCAACGATCATGCAGACGCCGAAAGGCGTGTCCTGCTTTAAACACGAACTGACCATAT
>JBLIAQ010000111.1:0-5866 GCA_047634535.1 Cycloclasticus sp. | reverse complement strand
GGTAGTTCTGGATTAGGTGGAGCAACGGCTTCGATGTTAATCGAGAAGGGCGCGAAGGTGGTCATTCTGGATATCAATGAAGAAACCGGTAAAGCCAAAGAAGCAGAGCTTGGCGCAAACAGTCGTTTTATTAAAACGGATGTTACCAGCGAAAGCGATGTTAAGGCTGCCATAGAGGTTGCTATAAACACATTTACCGGCGTACATGGCGTTATTAACGCTGCAGGTATTGCTGTTATCGGTAAAGTGCTTGACCGTGAAGGCAACCCGCATCCTTTGGACTTATTTGCGCGTGGCATAAACATTAATTTAGTTGGAACCTTTAACGTGATTCGCCTGGCAGCACAGGCAATGACTAAAAACGAACCGACCGAAGACGGTGAACGCGGTATTATCATTAATACCGCCTCAGTCGCAGCCTTTGACGGCCAAATTGGACAGGCAAGTTATTCTGCATCAAAATCGGGTGTGGTCGGCATGGCGCTGCCCATTGCGCGTGAATTAGCTCGTTATGGCATCCGCGTTTGCACCATTGCTCCTGGTATTTTTGAAACGCCGATGCTTGCGGGTTTACCGCAAGAAGCACGTGATTCTTTAGGACAACAAGTTCCTTTTCCTCCGCGTCTGGGTAAGCCATCTGAATATGCTTCTTTAGCAGGTCATATCATTGAAAACGTGGTGTTAAACGCCGAAGTGATTCGCCTTGATGGCGCTATCCGCATGACGGCTAAATAACGGGAGTTCAAGATGACTTATGAAACCATTATTATCGAAAAGCCCGCCGATGGCGTCGCCTTAATACGCCTCAATCGTCCGCGTCAATATAATGCATTAAACAGCCAGTTATTGGGTGAACTAGGCCAGGCGCTGGAACAGTTTGATCAAGATGACGCTATCGCCGCCGTGGTTATCACGGGGTCTGATAAAGCCTTTGCAGCGGGAGCCGATATCGTAGAAATGCTGGGTAAATCAGGCGCAGAAATGTCTGAAATGATCGAGCAGGTGACCGGCTGGAGAGCCATTTCTGAGTTTAGCAAGCCGACTATCTGCGCCGCATCTGGCATGGCATTAGGTGGTGGTTTTGAACTAGCCTTACAGTGCGACGTGTTAATGGCTGCTGAGGGCACGAAGTTTGCGCTTCCAGAAGTCAATCTAGGCGTTATTCCAGGCGCTGGCGGCACGCAACGTATTGTAAATGCTGTTGGCAAATCGCTGGCAATGGAAATGGTCATGAGTGCACGTCCATTATTAGCGGAAGAGGCTTTGCAAAAAGGCATCGTAAGCCGCGTTGTTGCTTTAGGCAGCGTTGAAGATGAGGCCATTAATTTTGCTAAGAAGTTGGCAGCTAAAGCACCTCATGCCGTTCGTGCAGCCAAACGCTGCGTTAACAAGGCGGTATTAACCACACTGGAAGAAGGCTTAGCCTGCGAAAGAGAAGCATTTTTCCCATTATTTGATACCGACGATGCGAAACGTCTAATGAACGCATTTGTAAATAAATAAAGGATTTAATCATGGGCTACCGATCAATACTTCATCCAGAGATTTTTAAAAATCGAACCATCATCGTTACCGGTGGCGGTAGCGGTATTGGTCGGTGTACGGCCCACGAAGTGGCTTCCTTAGGAGCTAATACTATTCTTATCGGCCGAAACAAAGAAAAGCTCGAACGCGTACAACAGGAAATTATCGCAGACGGTGGTCTGGCACACTATTACAGTTGCGATATTCGTAATGAGGCCGATGTTATAGAGCTAATCACAACCATTGTTAGCGCACACGGTGATATTCACGGGCTGGTCAATAACGCCGGTGGACAGTTTCCCTCGCCGCTGGAAAAAATTAGTAAAAATGGCTGGGACGCCGTTATAAATACCAACCTGACAGGCGGTTTTATAGTGGCCAGAGAAGTCTTTAAACAATCGATGTCTAAACACGGCGGCTCTATCGTCAATATCGTAGCCGATATGTGGGGTGGCATGCCAGGCATGGGACACTCGGGCGCTGCGCGTGCTGGAATGGCAAATTTCACCCAGACCGCTGCCTATGAATGGGGACACGCGGGCGTTCGCGTTAACGCGGTCGCACCGGGCTGGATCGCTTCCAGTGGTATGGATACGTACCCAGATGATTTCAAAGTCGTTCTTAAATCGTTACCAAAAGCAGTACCATTGGGTCGTTTAGGCAACGAAGCTGAGATCAGTTCATCCTTGTGTTTTTTACTCAGCGACGCGGCCAGCTATATTAGCGGCACCGTTATTCGAGTAGATGGAGCGGCTTCCCAGGGCAATACGGCGATATATCCGCTAGCAAAAGGGAAAAACCTGAAACCCTATAAGGGCTTTCATCGAGAAATTGAAGCAGAATTATTCAAGTCGGACGATTAATCGACCGACTCGAATAGGTTTTTCATACTAAAACTGAGTTACTCGCCTGGCAACTTGAAATAATCAGGTTTACCGGCGGGCCAGGCTTCTCCCCACTGCTGCTGACCACCATCAATATTGAGCATTTCGCCAGTAATAAACTTACCGGATGGTGCCGCCATATACACACAACCCTCAGCGATATCGTGTGCATCACCAACACGAAGCATAGGATTTGAGCGTGAAAACGATTCACGGCCTTCATCCGGATAAACATTAAAACCTTCTGTTTCAACACAACCAGGTGAAACACAGTTAACACGAATATTGTGTTCGGCCCATTCAACCGACAAGGTCTTACTAAGGTAGGTTACCGCTGCTCTTGCAGCACAAGTATGTGCAATACCGGGCATGCCCTTCATAAAATTGGCGACGATATTAACGATGTTACCTTCTTGATTATTTTCAATCCATCTCTTTGCCGCCTGCTGCATCATGTACCAGCTGCCATTTAAGTTGGTATCGATAACGGCATTCCAACCTTTAACCGAAAAATCAATCGCCTTTTGTGGGTACTGCCCACCGCCATTGTTGATTAATACGTCTAACTGTCCGTATTTTTGCCAAACCGTGTCCATCAAGTTGGATACCTGTTCAGGATCACGGATCGTCATCGCAACAGATAAGTGCTTGCCGCTAAATTGCGAAATAAGTTCTTCTGTCGCCTTAAGTTTTTCAATGGTACGACCACACAGCACGATATTTGCACCAAGACGCGCAAATAATACGGCGTTTGCTTTACCAATACCGCTGCCAGCGCCGCTAATTAAAACGGTTTTATTTTTAAATAAATCAGCCGCGTAGACGGTCGGTATCGTTAACAGTTCTTCGTTTGAAAAACCGTAATACTCTTTCTTTTCCATAGTGTTTAGTTCTTATAATTTAATTGAATTTTGATTCTAACAAATGTTAGAATCAGGTCAACTGTTTTATACAAATCATAAAGTTCTAAGTAAATTTGAGGCTGTATGTTTAAACCATTAGATAATATAAAAATTGTAACTTTGGCGTTGAACCTGCCGGGCCCTTTGGCCGCTAAAAGGTTTACCGACCTGGGTGCAAGCGTCATTAAAGTTGAACCTCCACAGGGCGATCCATTTAACCAATATTGTTCCGGATGGGCAAAGCAAATTAATGCCGGCCAGCAAGTACGAGTGATCGATTTAAAAACGGCACAGGGTCAAGAAGAATTGGCCACACTACTTGAGTCGACTGATTTATTGCTCACAGCGCAACGTCCTGCCGCCATGGAAAAGCTGGGGCTTGGCTGGGAAACCTTGCAACAAAAATACCCAAGGCTAAATCATTTAGCGATCGTCGGCTACCCGGCACCAAACCAGGAACACGCCGGGCATGATTTAAACTACCAAGCTTCCTTAGGCTTACTTACTGAAGGCGTTATGCCGAAAACCCTGGTCGCTGATTTAGTAGGGGCTGAACAAGCTGCTTTTGAGGGTCTTGCTATGCTAATGGCCAGTAAAGCCGGCGAAAATGGGCAAAAAAAATTAATCGCCTTATCTGCTGCGGCTGAGTACATGGCGCAGCCGGTTAAACACGGGTTAACTGGGGAGGGCGCTATGCTAGGCGGGGCCTTAGCTGAATACTCTATGTACCAAACTGCTTCTGGCTGGGTCGCTATCGCTGCGATTGAACCGCATTTTAGAGCGGCTTTATTGAAACAATTAGAACTCGATTCTTTGACGCATCAAAGCGTTGCTGAAAAAATGAAACGCCAAACCGCCGCCGAGTGGGTCGATTGGGCGAATCTACACGATATCCCGCTGGTAGAAGTTAAAAAACTCTAATCCCACAGATTAAAAAAGCCGATCATACTTGATCGGCTTTTTTGTATTACCCAGTTTTTTTAATCCAGCCAGGTAGTAAATTCATCCACATTAGTGCGACGCGTCCTATATTGATTAACCGGTTTGCTATCATCTGGGTAACCCATCGATAAACCACAAATCAATGAATACTGATCGCTTACACCCGTTATTTCTCTGACGATATCCGGGTAGTCACTGGTTGAGGCTTGCGGGCAGGTGCCCAAACCGTATTCACGGGCCGCCAACATAACGCTTTGTAAGAACATGCCCATATCAAACCAGGAACCCTTACCCATCACTTTATCGATAAAGAAGAATAGCGTCACCGGAGCACCAAAAAATTTGTAATTAGCTAACGAGGCTTCAATTCTTTTTTCTTTATCTTCGCGGCCTATGTCAAGTGCTTTGTATAAGTCCATCCCACACTCGAAACGACGTTGTTTAAACGGTTCCTGCCACTCAGTAGGGTAGTACTCATAATCTGGGTTTGTTTTAACACCTGCCTGATTTGCACTCAAAAAAGCATCCGTAATCGCCTGCTTTTTTTCACCCTGAACGACCAGGACTTTCCATGGCTGTGTATTAGTGCCTGACGGGGCCCAGCGAGCCGTATCTAAAACTTGAGTTATGGTTTCCTTAGAAACGGGTTTGTCTAGGTACGAGCGGACAGAAATACGATTTTCAATTGCCTCTTTAATATTCATTAATTCACCGAAATTGATTAAATTTATTGTTAAAGTTAAAAGTATTACCATAGCAGAAAAGATATTTATATCGAACCAAAATTTAAATCCTATAAAGGCTGATAATTCCTGCTTTGAATTTTTCATTAAGCGCTTTAATTCAGGCCTAATGAGTGTTAGAATTAGCCGCAGATTTTTTTAGTATAAAGACAGGATAAATATAAATGAAAATTTTAGTTGGCGTTAAACGAGTCGTTGATTACAACGTCCGTATCCAGGTGAAACCAGATGGTTCTGGCGTTGTCACTGATGGCGTTAAAATGAGCATGAACCCATTTGATGAAATTGCCATTGAAGCAGCTTTACGCATCAAAGAAGCCGGCCAGGCAGAAGAAGTGATTGCCGTTACAATCGGCCCCAAAGTTTGCCAGGAACAGTTAAGAACTGCCCTAGCCATGGGTGCTGATCGCGCTATTCACGTAGAAACGGATGAAGAAATTCAACCGTTAACGGGTGCTCGAATCTTTAAAGCTTTATGCGACAAAGAGTCACCTAAATTAGTAATACTCGGTAAGCAAGCCATTGACGATGACAACAGTCAGTCAGCCCAAATGTTAGCGGCTCTATGCAACTGGCCTCAGGCAACGTTTGCTTCTGAAATTGCAATAGATGGTGACAGCGCAACGGTTATTCGTGAAGTCGATGCCGGTCTGGAGACATTATCTGTCGACCTACCAGCGATTGTAAGCGCTGACTTGCGTTTAAATGAGCCGCGTTATGTCAAACTTCCTGACATTATGAAAGCAAAAAGAAAACCGATTGAGTCAATTACTCTAGCGGACTTAGGCGTCGAGCAAGCCGCCGCTATTAAAGTATTGAAGACTGCCGCCCCTGCCAAACGTCAGGCTGGTATAAAAGTAGAATCTGTTGA
>JBLIAQ010000110.1:0-5981 GCA_047634535.1 Cycloclasticus sp. | reverse complement strand
ATTCGGGTTTTAGGCGCTTCACCATGACCGAGTATGCGGACACATTTTCGCGTTAATTTTTTTGCAATTTCCGGACTAACGATCACCAGTGCGCCGCCACCATCGGTGATTACGCAGCAATCCATTCTGTGCAAGGGGTCAGAAATCATTGGGGAATTAACCACGTCTTCTACGGTTAATACTTTGCGAATTGCCGCCAGCTCATTGTGCTGAGCGTGGTGTGATGCGGCGACTTTTATCCAGGCCAATTGTTCACTGGTGGTGCCATATTCATGCATATGACGCATCGCAGCCATACCGTAGTTATTGGTCACGGTTGAACCAAAGGGAAATTCAAAGCTGGCGTCCGGTGCATCCAAACCCCAGGCACGCGGCTTAGTACCGGTGGCCATACCTTCGGCTTTAGGTCGCCCAGCCAGGGTAATCAATGCGACGTTACATTTTCCAGCGGCAATGGCTGCAGCGGCGTGGCCGATATGAGCGACATAAGATGACCCACCCATTTCAGTGGTATCTATATGCTGGACTTGTAAGCCCATGTATTCGACCATCGATAAACCCCCTAGTCCAGGTGCATCGCCGGCGCAATAATAGGCATCCACGTCATCTTTCGTAAGGCCAGCGTCTTCCAGTGCACCTTTGGCGACTTCTGCGTGTAATTGTGGTGTTGATTTATCTATCGCGTGACGCGTTGGGTGCTCATAAGCGCCAGCGATATAGGCTTTATTTCTAATACTCATTAAAAGTAAGTCTCCATTATTAGGTTTAAGGCTAAGTCCGCGGACTCAATCAGTTATAAATTTTTTGGCTGTCTCTCTTAATTTAAATTTTTGAATTTTACCGCTCAACGTGCGCGGAATTTCGTTGAGTACTTCCAAATGTTCTGGCCAATATTGTTTAGCCATATGATGTTCATCAAGATAGCGTTGCATTTCGTCCATCGTGAAATTAACACCCGCTATAAGGGTAACGAATAGACAACCACGCTCTCCAAGCCTCGCATCAGGCACACCGACTAAAGCGGCGTCTTGTATCGCCGGGTGTTTGTAAATGAGGTTTTCGACTTCAACCACGGGAATATTTTCACCGCCTCGAATCAGGATATCCTTTGACCTCCCGGTAATACGTATAAAACCATCCTCATCCATACGAGCTAAATCACCGGTACTCAACCAGCCTTCGGCATCAATGGCCTGGTCCGTTAAATCGGCCCGTTTAAGGTAGCCACAGCAATTGTAAGCACCACGCGTTTGAACCTGACCTTCTTCACCACGGGGTAGTACCACGCCTTCAGCATTAACAATCTGCACCTCATTACCTTTTTGAACCACACCGTCGGTATTATAAATTTTATCTTCAGAATCGCCGGGGCCACAGGCCGTCACCGCCAAGTTTTCGGTCATGCCGTATACGCCGTATACCTCGCAATGTAATTTTTTCCTCGCTTTTTCTGCCACAATACGTGGTATCGGTGCACCACCGGTGACGAACGTCTTAAAATGGCGCGTATCGACGCTTTCTAATGCCTTTGACGCCGTCATATCCGCGAGGAATGGAGTTGATGCCATGGTGAAATGAATTCGATCATCGCGGATGATCTGAACCGCCTTATCGGCATCCCAAACATCTTGGTAGACAACCTTTGTGCCCAAATACATCGGTATTAACACGCCCACCAGAAAGCCTGTCTGATGCGCCAGTGGTGAACTCATCAGAATATTATCCGCCGCACTGAGTGAATAACGATCGACGAAATTTTTAGTACCCGCCAATAAACTATTTGATGTATGCATGACCGCCTTTGGATCACCGGTCGTTCCAGACGTATACAGCAGCTGCGTAACGCTATTGGGGGTTAATCGTCTTGGCTTAAGAATCGTGTCGGCATCAATTTCTTCTTCAAGCGCTGGAATCAATAATTTTTCTTCAAAAGAGCCCGGAGTATTAACGTCACCGATGGCCAAAATATGTTTTAAATAAGGTAACTCAGACTGTACCTCTTGCATCATCTGCAAATAATTGAAGCCGCGGAATGTAGTCGCTACGACCACTACTTTAGCCTCGGCAAAACCCATCATATACGATACTTCACGGTGCCTAAAAATGGGCATCAATGGGTTGAAAGCGGCCCCAACTTTAATGCTGGCCAGATAAAGCGCGAGAAACTCCCATCTATTAGGCAGCTGGCAGGAAATAACGTCACCTACTTCAACGCCTAGCTTAGTCAAACCAATGGCAATACGGTTTACGTTCTGCGCGAGTTGTTGGTAAGTGAACTCCCTTTTTTCCCCGGTTTCCTGGCAGTAATCCACCACAGCCGGTTTCTCAGGAGTTTTGCTTACGTGTTGATCAAAATGGTCTAACAAGGTTGAGTTTTCCCAATGACCAGCGTTGATCATTGCATCAATTCGTTCTTGCGATAAAAAGGGACTGACAGCCATAGGTGATCCTTTTGTTTAAGAAATAAAACAAGTGTTAGTTAGTCAATGGCAATAACTTAGCATAAAAATAAATATTCCTGTATAGCTTTAAATAAAATCATTACACAGCTGATAACAAGACTTTATTTAATATAAGCAAAACCTGTTAAATAAACTGACAATTAATCAAATAATTTTATAGAATACGAAATACACAATTCATATTACAACCAAATAAATCAGGAGTAGCTAGCGATGGCAAGAAGACAAGATAGATTAACCGTAGATGACGTTAATGGCGCGTGGGCAATCATTCCAACACCAGCCATCGATACGGGTGATGACTGGAGAACAGAAGATAGCGTTGATTACGACGAAGTGGCGAGGTCTGTCGAAGGCTTAATTACTGCAGGCGTTGATTCGATCATGTGCCAAGGTACTTTCGGCGAAGGCGCTAGTCTTACCTGGGAAGAAAAGAAAAAAATGATGGAAGTGATGGTTGAAACCGCTGCGGGCCGGGTTCCCATTTTTGTTGGTGTAACGACTTTGAATACTCGCGAAACTATCCGTCAGCTAAAACACGCACGCGATATAGGTGCCGATGGAACGATGCTCGGCCTGCCTATGTGGCAACAAATTGATGTTCCTGGGGCGGTACGCTTTTACCAGGACGTTGCCGAAGCGGTACCTGAAATGGCGATCTGTGTTTACGCTAATCCAGAAGCGTTTAAATTTGATTTCCCCGCACCTTTTTGGGCTCAGGTCGCTAATATTCCTCAAGTGATTACCTGTAAATATATCAATATCGGCCAATTACATTTGCATACGCTGGTATCACGTAAACAAATTAGATTTTTAGCCCTTGAGTTTGATCACGCTGACGCCGCCAAAATGGACCCTGATTTTCACACCGCGTTTTGGTCGCCCTGCGCGTGCACCGGCCCAGAATTAACGATCCATTGGCGCGATAGCATTAAACAGGCCGCAAAAACAGGTGACTGGACCATACCCGATCAACTTTACAATAAAATGATCCCAGTGTTGGCAAACCTTTTCCCACCGGGTGGTTTTGCAGAGTTTTCTCGTTATAACATTCAACTAGAAAAAGAACGCATCAATGCGGCTGGCTGGATGAAAGCAGGTCCTTGTCGCCCTCCTTATATGTCTGCACCAGCTAACTATTTAGAAGGCGCCGCTAAAGCAGGAACTGGTTGGGCCGATTTAACTAAGCAGTTAATCGCAGGAAAACTTTAACATTAATCAAGGCATAGGGTTTTTAGCCCTGTGCCTTTTTTATTAATGTAGCAAGTTTCAAATTAGGCTTTCAAATACTCGTGAGTCCTATACTTTACAGACTGTTTGAATGTAGAGTCGCTTTAAAAGTGACGAGACTATGATCAGCTATTTGGCTTCAATTCTATTGACCACCCTGATGTTTGGTATGGGCCTGAGCCTTACTTTAACTGATTTTAAACTCGTCTTTAAACTACCTAAAGCCGTTCTGGTCGGGATAGCAGGTCAATTAATTCTATTGCCTTTACTCGGTTTTGCCATGTGTCTTGCCTTAGATTTAACCGGTGTTGTTGCGCTAGGCATCATGTTACTCACTCTTTGTCCAGGTGGCGTTTTATCAAACATGTTCACTTTAATTGCTCGTGGCGACGTAGCCTTATCAGTCAGTATGACCAGTATTTCGAGCCTGATCACCGTATTTAGCCTGCCTTTCATACTAAATTTAAGCATGCTTTTTTTTAATGACGACAGCATTCAATTGTCATTACCATTACTCAAAACCGCACTACAAATCATGTTAATGACGGTGTTGCCCGTTAGTATTGGAATGTTCGTACTTCATCGTTTTCCGACCTTTGCTGCACGTTCAGAAAAGTGGGTTCGTCGTGGCTGTAGTGCCTTTTTGCCGGTGTTGATTATCGGTATTTTGCTGCAGCACGAAGGCGTCTGGTTTCAGTACTTTTTACAATTAGGTGTATTGACCGTGATCCTTAATTTACTCGCGATCTTACTCGGTTATAGCTTAGGTAAACTCGCGAAACTCGATAATAAACGAGTGCGTACATTGTCTATTGAAGTCGGCGCTCAAAACGCCATGCTAGGTGTTACCATCGCCATCAGTCCTTTTTTATTAAACAGTGCAGAAGTAGCGATGATTCCTTCTATCTATGGCATCACCATGGTCGTCTTGCTCTGGTTTTATGCCTCAGTGATGAACTATTTCGATAACGCGCAACTGAAAAAAGCCGCTTTCAAAGTAAATTCTTAAACATGATTTATAGTTGGCCTTTAACGCCCAAACTTAAATCACACATTGGCCTCTGAAAACCACCGTTGCGTACACTTTAATTTGTATATGTATTCATTTTTCAAAAAAACTGGCCACACAATAACAGGGCGTAATATTTAACTCATTTCAACGATGAAACACGCTACATTACTTCTATGAAAAAACTCTTACCCAACACGCCCTTATTTGCCATTGCACAAGGGCTTATGGTTAGCTCTATTTCATTAATTGTGACCTGTTCTGCATTGGTAGGTTTTGAACTGGCTAGTGACAAATCGTTAGCTACATTACCCGCCGCTATTATGTTTATCGCCACTATGGCGGGCACTATTCCTGCGTCTTATTTACTTGAAAAACTAGGGCGTAAGAAAGGCTTTATGCTCGCTACTTTAATAGGCATCTCGGCTGGAGGTCTCGCTACTTACGCCATCACAATGCATGATTTTTGGTTATTTGTTGCAGGTATTGCTTTATTTGGCTTGTTTAATAGTTTTGGCAATTATTTTCGTTTTGCCGCCGCCGATTGCGTTGGTGTGGACTATAAAAGTAGAGCTATTTCTTTTGTTATGCTCGGCGGTATTGCCGCTGCGTTTATAGGCCCCAATTTGGCTGGTTACGCCAAAGACTGGATAGCAGGTGCTGAATTCGCCGGTAGTTTCCTGGCCACCATCGTTATCTACGGCATGATGTTATTAACATTAAGCTTTCTATCTTTACCAGAACAACATACACGCCACGACGCCCCTGATAAACCGGCTCGTCCATTAGGCACCATTGCGAAACAGCCTAAGTTTATTGTTGCCATTATCTGCGCGATGCTGGGTTATGGCGTTATGTCGCTAGTGATGACGGCTACACCTTTATCCATGCAGCATCATAACCATGCATTTTCTGATACCTCCTTCGTTATTCAATGGCATTTGCTTGGTATGTTTATACCGTCTTTTTTTACCGGTTATTTAATTCGCTATTTTGGTATATATCGCGTGCTGTTCGCGGGCGTTATTATTGGTTTTATTTGTGTCGTCATTAACCTTACAGGACACGATTTAACACATTACTGGCTTGCCTTGATACTACTAGGTATTTGTTGGAATTTTCTATTTATCGGCGGCACCACCTTGTTGACAGAAACCTATCGCCCTGAAGAACGCGCAAAGACACAGGCATTGAATGACTTTATTGTATTTTCTGCCGCAGCGGTCGCTTCATTATCGGCTGGTTATTTGCAATATCAATTTGGCTGGCGAATGGTAAAC
>JBLIAQ010000109.1:0-6117 GCA_047634535.1 Cycloclasticus sp. | reverse complement strand
AGTACGCGAGCAGCATTACAGTTTGAGTTGGATAATCAGTCTTTTTGGAAAGGGCTAAGTCTATTTGATTGGCTTTGGTCGATAGTAGTCTTGTTGGGGACGGTTTATGCCTATTTCAGCTATGCGCGGCTAATGGACGTTTACGAAAAAGGTATATTGATTTCAATGGCCGTGAGTTTGATTGTTCTGGGCTGGCACTGGAAGGCAATCAGAGGGTTGTCATTGGCTGTTTTCCTGCTGAGTACTTTTGGCATCAGTCGTTACGTTAATGGACTGGGCGACGTGGAGGTAGATTTTTTTCTAAAATTTCTGGTCTCCAGCCAGTCAGCCATTATGTGGATGAGTGCGCTATACGTGTTAGCGACGCTAACGTACTTCGTCGCTTTTATTGGCCGTTCAGACTTTGCTGGCAAAGTGGCTAGCGCGATGACTTGGTCGGCTACCGCAATGGGCCTGGTCGGTTTAATGGTCAGGTGGCGAGAGTCGTACCTGATTGGTTTGGATGTGGGTCATATCCCAGTCAGTAACCTTTATGAAGTGTTTATTTTATTTTCGATTATCACCGCGTTGCTATATCTATTTTACGAACGCCGTTACCACACTCGCGCATTAGGTGGTTTCGTACTGTTAGTGATCAGTGCGGCGGTGGCCTTTTTGCTCTGGTATGCGTTTGATCGGCAGGCAGCGGATATTCAACCGCTGGTACCAGCGCTTAAAAGCTACTGGATGAAAATTCACGTACCGGCTAATTTTATTGGCTATGGCGCATTTGCACTGGCGGCGATGGTGGCGGTGGCTTATCTGGTTCGCGTTCAGGCCGAAAAAGGCGATGCGAATTCAGTTTGGTTAACCTTGCCGAGCCTGGAAATTTTAGATGACCTGATGTACAAGTCTATCGCTTTAGGCTTTGCTTTTTTTACTCTGGCGACTATTCTGGGTGCGCTTTGGGCGGCCGAAGCGTGGGGCGGTTATTGGTCATGGGATCCAAAGGAAACCTGGGCGTTGATTGTATGGCTCAATTACGCGGCATGGTTGCATATGAGGTTGACCAAAGGTTGGCGAGGCAAGCCAATGGCTGCGTGGGCGATTGTGGGTCTATTCGTGACGCTATTTGCTTTTCTAGGCGTCAACATGTTTTTGTCGGGCTTGCATTCATATGGTGAGTTATAAACGTATTTTATCTGGAGAAACACATGCGTAAATTTTTACTATTAATGGCTTTTTGTTTGGCGTCATACGCCAGCATGGGCTACTCAGAAGAACGAGTTCAGTTTGCTGAAGGCGTTGATTATCAGCTGATTAAACCCTCGCAACCTACGGACGATCCAAATCGCATCGAAGTAGTGGAGATTTTTTGGTATGGCTGCCCGCATTGCAATTATTTCGAGCCTAGCTTAGGCCCCTGGGTAAAGGCCGCGCCGAAAGACGTTAATTTTTACCGCTTGCCAGCCGTATTTAATGACCAATGGGAAGTTCACGCGCGAGCGTACTTTGCCGCTGAGATCCTGAATGTACTCGATAAATCACACGATGACTTATTTCACGCCTTGCACGTTGAACATAAAGTGTTAAATACGCTGAAAAAGCTCGCCAAGTTTTATACTCAGTACGGTGTAGATGAAAAACTGTTTGAGAAAACCTATCGCTCGTTTGTCGTAAATACCAAAATAGCGAGATCTAAGGATATGGTTGGGCGTTACGGAGTCAATGGTGTGCCCGCGATTGTGGTTGAGGGTAAGTACCTGGTAACGGGCTCAATGGCTAAGAGTTATGAAAATATGATAAAAATCATGGATTACCTGGTCGAAAAAGAAAGAAAAACTAGGCAAATAGATTGATTTTTAATAGCAATTTTCGTTGATAAATGCATTGAGCTGCGCGCGTTGTTGATTTTTATCTTCAGCGTCAAGTCGGGAATAGTTCCCGTCGGCATCTTTATATAAACGATTGCCACCAAAATCTAGTTCAAGAAGGTTCTTTTTGCTGGTTGCACACCTTTCTTGCAGCCGGCTATTTTCTTTAGCTTCTTGTTGAGTTTTTTCATGAGTTGCTTGCCGTTCAGCATTAGACTTGGCGATTTCATTAGCGCTGTCTTGAATGGTTGGTTGGGCTTGCTGGTCAAAGGCTGTTGCGATTGTTTTAAAAACAATTTTCTGACTGATGATGGTTTTGTCGCGAGGAGGGCGTTGACTGTAATGAGTGCCGCCTTGTTCATCGATCCAATGGTATATGGCAGCATTACCTAAGCCATTGAAAAACAAGAAAATACAAAAAATCAAAAAGCGATACATGTTTTAAGTCCTTGTAGTTTATGTATTGATTATGTCTTTTGGTCAAGTATATAGTACTTATTGAGTAATGAAAGACCTTGACCAACTGCACAAAAATTAGTATTTTGTCCAGTTCGATTGTGCAGCGCAATCAAAATAGTTTTTTTAAGCGGTAATTTTTAATTTCGGAGAGTAGATGTGGAGCTAAGTGGCGGTGAGATCGTCATCCAATCCCTGAAAGATGAAGGGGTGGAGTACGTATTCGGGTACCCTGGCGGGTGCGTCTTGCACATATATGATGCTATTTTTCAGCAGGATGATGTCAAGCACGTGCTGGTTCGTCATGAACAAGGCGCTACGCACGCGGCGGATGGTTATGCGCGTTCATCGGGTAAACCGGGAGTGGTGTTAGTAACCTCTGGCCCTGGTGCAACCAATGCAGTAACGGGTATTGCAACCGCGTATATGGACTCAATACCAATGGTGGTTATTACCGGGCAAGTACCCAGAGCCGTTATTGGCACCGATGCATTTCAGGAAGTCGATACGGTTGGTATCACTCGCCCTTGCGTTAAGCATAATTTTTTAGTCAATGACGTGACTGAGATAGCTGAGACGATGAAAAAGGCGTTCTATTTGGCCACCTCAGGCAGGCCCGGCCCGGTGGTCGTTGATATACCGAAAGATATCACCGACCCGAACATTAAGGTTCCTTATCACTACCCAACTAAAGTGAGTATGCGCTCTTATAAGCCGCTGGTGAGTGGCGATATCGGACAAACAATTAAAGCTGTTAAACTCATTAAAGAGTCAAAACGCCCAGTTATCTATAGCGGCGGTGGTGTTGTGCTAGGTGAGGCAAGCGAAGAGCTTAAACAGCTGTGCCACACCCTTAACTTCCCCGTGACTCAGACGCTAATGGGGTTAGGCGCGTTTCCGGGCACCGACCCGCAGTTTATCGGCATGTTAGGCATGCACGGCACTTATGAGGCCAATATGGCGATGCACGATAGCGACTTGATTATCGCCATTGGTGCGCGTTTCGATGACAGGGTCACTGGGAAAATAGCCGATTTTTGTCCGCACGCGAAAATTATTCATATTGACGTGGACCCCGCTTCAATATCTAAAACGATTACCGTTGATGTGCCGATTGTTGGTCAGGTAAAACCCATCTTGCTGGATATGCTGGCACAGATTAAAAGCCTGGGTGAAACCTTTGATCAGGCTCGTATTGCTGACTGGTGGCGTCAAATTGAGCAATGGCGTGCAGTGGACTGTATGGCTTACGATCAAGACAGCGGGACTATTAAGCCACAATACGTTATCGAACAACTTTATAAAGTGACCAAGGGTGAAGCATTTGTGACCTCCGACGTAGGTCAGCACCAAATGTTTGCGGCGCAATTTTATCCGTTTGATAAGCCGCGCCGCTGGATAAATTCAGGCGGCCTGGGAACGATGGGCTTCGGTCTACCCGCGGCGATGGGCGTGAAGTTTGCCCACCCAGAGGCTGATGTTGCCTGTGTAACGGGCGAAGGCAGTATTCAGATGTGCCTGCAGGAATTATCCACCATGCTGCAATATGATACGCCGGTAAAAATAATCAATTTGAATAACGGCTATCTTGGTATGGTTCGGCAATGGCAGGAATTTACCTATAAAAGCCGTTACTCACATTCTTATATGGAAGCGCTACCAGACTTTAAGAAATTAGCTGAAGCCTATGGTCACGTGGGTATGCAAATTACCAGGAAGGAAGACGTTGAACCTGCACTTAGGGAGGCGTTTGCGATGAAAAATAGAACGGTATTTATGGACTTTTTAACCGATCCTGAAGAAAACGTTTATCCGATGATTGAAGCAGGAAAAGCGCATAACGATATGGTGATGGCTCCTAATTCAAAATACAAAAGGGTACTGGCATGAGTCGTCAGCACATTATCTCTGTTCTACTGGAAAATGAGGCGGGCGCTTTATCGCGCGTGGCGGGACTTTTCTCCGCTAGAGCGTATAATATCGAATCGCTAACGGTAGCGCCGACCCTGGACCCCTCTTTATCACGCCTAACACTGGTTACTGTTGGCAGTGAGGAGACTATTGAGCAAATCAAAAAACAACTCAATAAATTGGTGGACGTGGTTAAACTGATTGACCTGTCCGAGTCGTTTTCATTGGAGCGCGAGCTGGCTCTGGTGAAGGTCAAAAAGAGTGCTTCGATGGTGCAAAAAATCGATGACTTAGGCAGCGATACCCTGGCGCGGATTACCGATGAAACAGACGATTACTTAATCATTGAATTGTCGGGAGAAAATGCCTGGTTAGATGATTTTTTACAAACACTTGGCGAAGACGTGGTTGAAGTTGTTCGCTCGGGTGTGATTGGTCTTTCACGCGGTGAAAGAGCTTTAACGATATAGTTTGCCGACGACGATTTACGCCATAAGGCGATTAACATTAAATAAAACTGAGGAAAAAAATGAATATTTACTACGATAAAGACGCGGATCTTTCAATCATCAAAGGTATGACGGTTGCCGTTATTGGTTACGGTTCTCAAGGCCATGCGCACGCAAATAATCTGAAAGAATCAGGCGTTAATGTTGTTGTTGGTCTTAGAGCAAGCTCTTCGTCAGTTGCTAAAGCTCAAGCAGCCGGCCTTGCCGTAAAAGACGTGCCAGAAGCCGTTGCAAGCGCTGATTTGGTCATGATTTTAACGCCAGACGAGTTTCAGTCTCTATTATATAAAGCTGAAATTGAACCGAATTTAAAGCAAGGCGCGACGTTGGCTTTTGCTCACGGTTTTGCAATTCACTACAACCAGGTTGTACCACGCGCTGATTTAGACGTTGTGATGATTGCACCTAAAGCGCCTGGTCATACTGTACGTAATGAGTTTAAAAACGGCGGCGGTATTCCTGATTTAATCGCTATTCATCAGGACGCATCTGGAAATGCCAAAAATGTTGCGCTGTCTTATGCATCAGCTATCGGCGGTGGTCGTACGGGTATCATCGAAACAACCTTTAAAGACGAAACTGAAACCGATTTGTTCGGTGAGCAAGCCGTTTTATGCGGTGGAACGGTTGAACTCGTTAAAATGGGTTTTGAAACCCTGGTTGAAGGGGGCTATGCACCTGAAATGGCTTATTTTGAGTGTCTGCATGAATTGAAGTTGATCGTTGATTTAATGTATGAGGGTGGTATTGCCAATATGAACTACTCAATATCAAATAATGCCGAGTACGGTGAGTACGTTACGGGCAAGAAAATTATTAATGATGAGTCTCGTGAAGCAATGCGTGAAACACTTAGAAATATTCAAAATGGTGAATACGCCAAGCAGTTCATCATCGAGGGCGCGACTAACTATCCATCAATGACGGCGTACCGCAGAAACAATGCGGCGCATCAAATTGAGCAAGTGGGCGGTAAATTACGCGAAATGATGCCCTGGATTACGGCTAATGCTTTAGTTGATAAATCTAAAAATTAAATCAGCCTTTGGCTTGAAAAACGGCCGTTTAACGGCCGTTTTTTTTGTTATCAATAACTCACGCTGGGTTATACTTAAAATTATTTAACTGGAAGCTGCTCGCATGGATCAACCACTTAAACCGCGTTCACGCGGTATTTACCTGTTACCGAACCTATTCACCACGAGCGCATTATTTGCCGGTTTTTATGCGGCAACCGGTGCTATCAATGGGCACTTTGAAGCGGCTGCTATCGCTATTTTTATCGCGATGGTGCTTGATGGTTTAGACGGCCGAGTAGCCCGCATGACCAATACTCAAAGCGAATTTGGTGCGCAATACGATAGTCTAGCTGATTTAATTTCATTCGG
>JBLIAQ010000108.1:0-6215 GCA_047634535.1 Cycloclasticus sp. | reverse complement strand
TAAATCTAATAGCAATAAAGATAGAAACGATCCAGCTGCCGAGGGAAAACGCCTCTTTAACAAAACCACGAAATAAACCTATTAGCGCCGAAATAAATACGACGCCAATAATCACGTAATCGGCCCAAATTAATTGCTGAAAAACAGTTGTCGTCGTCACATCAAACCCTATGGGTAGTGAACCACAATGGCATTGGGGAGTTTTTCTTCTGTTTGTAATTGGGTTGCGACGGCGTCTGCTTTTTCTTTACTCAATTCCGGTCCCACTCGTACGCGGTAGACCTCACCTATTTTGCCTTCGGTTTGCTCAACAAAAGCGACGTAGCCAGCCATTTTTAATTTATTGGCCAAGTTATCTGCATTTTTTTGCTCAGAAAAACTACCCACTTGTACTACCCATGCGGTTACACCTTCTACCGTTTTAACTTCAGGTGGTTTTGGAATGGCTGGTTTACTTACCTTAACGCCCGTCTCTTTGGAAATTGAGACCTCGGCCAACACCTCATTTTCTTGCTCGGGCAAGGCCAGTATTTTCGAGTCTAGATCGCTTGGTTCTTCTGGAATGTCAATAGTGATAACGTCAGATTCGGTTGGCTGGTGGCCGATAAGCATCGGTACAAAAATAACAGCGAGTGAAATAATAATGGTGGCGCCGATTAAACGTTGTTTTAAGGGTTGTTCCATAATATTTGAAAAACTTGTTATTGAAAAAGTTCTGCTCGCATTATAGCGCGTCCAAACACGCTTCGACCACATAAAAAGACCCGAAACATATAACTAAATCATCTTTGTCAGCGGCGTTTACTGCTTGTGTAAAAGCCATTTTGATTGATTCATGATGGTTGCAATTTTGCTTTAATTTTTCGGCCAACAAGCCATCTATAACAGCAAGCGTCTGCGCCCTGGATGCATTCAGGGGCGCGATATACCACTGATCGACCATACCTATAAAAGGCGTGACGACTTTGCTGATATCCTTATCCGCCAGTATCGAAAAGACCGCATGAACACGGCCGGTAATAACACGTGTTTTGATAAAATCAGCCAGTACTGCCGCTGACTCTGCATTATGCGCGACGTCCAAAAATACGTCTGGCTGCGAGCTGAGCTGCTGCAATCTGCCGGCCAAAAATACCTCGCAAAGCCCTGCACTGATGTTTTCACTTGTTACTGCGACATCGTCTTTGATATGAGCCAACAAACTGATCACCGCAGCGGCATTTTGTATTTGATGAGCACCCTTTAACGCCGGTAATGCATACGTTCCAGCCAGTGAGTGTTTGGCGATTAAGCACCAGTTATCACGGTTAATTTGGTAATCGAAATCTTTACCTGCTCGCATTAAATCGGTAGCCAGGGAGCTTGCATAATTAACTAGGCTTTCGGGCACCGTTTTATCGCCACATACCGCTTTTTGTCGCGGCCTGAACACGCCCGCTTTTTCCAGCGCTATAAGCGATTTATCATCACCTAACCAGTCCACGTGATCGACGTCAATACTGCTGATTAGAGTGGCGTCTGCATCGATAATATTAACCGCATCGAGCCGACCGCCAAGTCCTACCTCGAGAATTTGAATATCTAACTTTTGATGGCTGAAAATATCTAAGGCGGCAAGCGTTCCAAATTCAAAATAACTCAAACTGGTCTCTTGCCGTGCTTTATCAATGCGCGCAAAAGAGGCCGTGATAAGGTCGTCTGTGGCGGTGTGCCCATTGAGCCTTATCCTTTCGTTATAACGAAGTAAGTGTGGTGTGCTGTAGACGCCCACCCGATAACCAGCCTTCAAAAGAATGCATTCCAGCATCGCGACACAGGAACCTTTGCCGTTTGTTCCAGCGACCGTTATGGTGTAGATCGGCGTTGCGGGTTTTAGCTTTAGTCGCCGATATACCGACGATACGCGCTCTAAGCCCAGGTCAATTTCTTTTACGTGACACTGCTCTTGCCAGCTAAGCCATTCGTTCAGCGATGATGAACTAGAAAAATGACTAATTTCTAGCTCTCTTCAACGGTATCCGCAACGGGCACGTCATCGAGAATAACTACTGGTTCCACGGTATGCAGTAATGACAATAATTCTGCGATGGTGCTACGCATTTCTCTACGATCAATGATCATATCGATAGCACCGTGCTCTAGCAGGAACTCACTACGTTGAAAGCCTTCCGGTAATTTTTCGCTCACCGTTTGTTCGATTACGCGTTGACCGGCAAAGCCAACCAGTGCATTAGGCTCTGCGATATGAATATCTCCCAGCATTGCTAAACTGGCCGATACACCACCCATGGTGGGGTCGGTAAGCACTGAGATAAATGGAATTTTTTTCGCCGACAGCTTCGCTAATGCGGCGCTGGTTTTTGCCATTTGAAACAGCGAAAACAACGATTCCTGCATACGCGCACCACCGCTAGATGAAAAGCACACCAAGGGGGCGTTTATTTCCATTGCCTTATTAACCGCTCGTACAAATCGCTCACCGACAACCGATCCCATCGAGCCGCCCATAAAGGAGAAATCAAAGGCTGCAGCGACGATATCCACGTCTAGCACCTTACCCTGCATCACGATCAGCGCGTCCGTCTCACCAGTGGCTTTAACGGCAGCTGAGTGACGATCTTTGTACTTCTTGCTGTCTTTAAACTTTAAAGGGTCGAGTGCGGTTAAATTATAGCCAATTTCCTGTCGGCCTTGTTTATCCAGAAATAATTCTAGCCGAAGCCGACCCGTTAACCGCTGGTGATAATCGCACTTGGGGCAAACGTAGGTATTGCTTTCCAGGTCAGTTTTATAAAGAACGCTCTGGCAGCTATCGCATTTACACCATAAGCCTTCAGGCACGGAGCCTTTAGTTTTACCTTTCAACTTGATGCCTGCGGGTATTAATTTTTCAAACCAACTCATAAATCACCTAACGGTTTAATTATTTTATTATGGCCAATGACCATAAGTTTCAACGAAATAATGCTTTCTATTAACAACTTGATTCGGCTAACTGGCGTCCATAGCGCTTCGCATATCACTCAACAAACTTGAAATGGCCTGCTCAGCCTGCGCTGATTCATCTAAATGCTTGGTAATACAATTAATTAATGCGCTACCCACCACCACAGCATCGCCTATTTTAGCAATATTGGCAGCAATTTCCGCATTTTTAACACCAAAACCAATCGCCAGCGGTAGCGAGGTGTATCGTTTAATGTTTTCTATCTTTTTCTGTACGTCGTCTAATTGCAGATGACCCGCACCCGTAACACCTTTCAGTGAAACGTAATAAATATAACCTTTCGCGACCGCCACAATCTTCTTAATGCGATGCTCTGCACTAGTCGGCGACAACAGAAAAATAGGCGCTATATTATATTTATCGTACGCGTCGATCAAATTTTGGCTCTCTTCCGGTGGAATATCAACCGTCAGTACGCCATCAACGCCAGCCTCGGCCGCTTTAGCGGCAAACGTTTCATAGCCCATAAATTCTATTGGATTTGAATAACCCATCAGGACAACCGGCGTGACATCATCATCTGCTCTAAATTTTTTAACGATGGCGATAACACCATTTAACGACATACCAGCGGCTAAGGCTCTTTCACTGGCTTTTTGAATAACCGGGCCGTCGGCCATAGGGTCTGAAAATGGCACCCCTAATTCAATAATATTCGCGCCAGCTTTAACCATTGCGTGCATACACGATAGAGTAAAATCAGCGTCCGGGTCGCCAGCCGTGATAAAAGGGATTAATGCTTTTTGATGCGTCGCATCGAGTTGTTTAAAACAGTTTTCTAAGCGACTCACAGCTCAATCCCCTCTAATTTTGCAATCGTGAAGATGTCTTTATCCCCGCGGCCCGATAAATTAACCACGATGCTTTGATCTTTCCCCATCGTTGTAGCCAACTTGGTAGCGTAGGCTACCGCGTGACTCGATTCCAACGCAGGAATAATACCCTCTACGCGGGTCAATTGATGAAAAGCGGCTAATGCTTCATCATCCTTGATATTGACATACTCGGCACGACCACTATCTTTCAGCCACGCGTGCTCAGGACCAACGCCTGGGTAGTCTAAGCCGGCGGAAATTGAATGCGTTTCTATTATTTCGCCATTTTCATCTGCCATTAGATACGTTCTATTGCCGTGAAGCACACCCGGTTTACCCGCGCATAAGGGCGCTGAATGTTGCCCTGTTTCGATGCCCAAACCTGCGGCTTCAACGCCGTACATCGCCACCGATTCGTCTTCAATAAATGGATGAAAAAGACCGATGGCATTAGAGCCACCACCAACGCAAGCAACCAGAGCATCCGGCAGACGACCAGTTTTTTCGAGCATTTGCTGACGTGTTTCGCGGCCAATAATTGTTTGAAAGTCTCTTACCATCGCGGGATAAGGGTGTGGCCCAGCCACCGTACCGATGATGTAGTATGTATTATCTATATTGGTTACCCAGTCTCGAAGCGCTTCATTTAGCGCATCCTTTAGCGTTTGTGAGCCTGAGGTCACAGGAACGACTGTTGCGCCAAGTAATCGCATGCGATAAACATTCGGCGATTGACGCTGAATATCCTCCGCACCCATATAAACTACGCATTCCAATCCAAGTCTGGCGGCCACTGTTGCCGTTGCTACGCCGTGCTGCCCCGCTCCTGTTTCAGCGATAATACGCGTTTTACCCATACGCTTAGCTAGCAAAGCCTGACCAATCGTATTATTAATTTTATGCGCGCCAGTATGATTCAAGTCCTCTCTTTTAAGATAAATTTGAGCACCGCCGGTTTCTTTACTGAGCCTTTTGGCGTGATAAACGGGTGATGGACGACCGACATAATCGTGTAAATCCGCATCCAGTTCTGCGAGAAACTCTGGGTCCTTCATGTATTTCGCGTACGCTTCGTTCAGCTCTTCAATAGATTCCATCAGCGTTTCGGCGACAAAAAGACCGCCATACGGGCCGAAGTGTCCGCGTTCGTCTGGCAAATGGTAATCTGTTATTTTCGTTTGTTTGTGAGACTTAGTCGTTGGCACGTTTTACCTCTTGCATAAATTGTTGTATTAACAGGTGGTCTTTAACCCCTTTACTGACCTCTACCCCACTACTGACATCAACGGCGTAGGCTTGTGTGTTTTTTATCGCTTCGCGAACATTCATATGACTCAACCCACCTGCTAATATCAATGGTAATGGGCATTCGTCTGGTAACAACCCCCAGTCGAATGTTTGCCCAGTACCGCCGTATTGCGCACCGTCATAGGCGTCGATCAATAAGCCAGACGCCGAGTTGTACTGCCTGGAGAGCTGGTTTAAGTCCGTCGTTTGCTGCATCCTGATCGCTTTTAAATACGGCTTGTTAAAGCTGTTGCAAAATGCCTCGCTTTCATCGCCATGAAACTGCAAAACATCAATAGCAACATTATTAAGCACCTCTTCTACATAGCCCTTCTCGGCGTTAACGAATAAAGCTACTTTAGTAATAAAGGGTGGAATTTTATTGCATATTTGTGCCGCCCTAGTCGCGTTAACACAACGCGAACTGGCTTCGTAAAACACGAAACCCAGCGCATCCGCGCCCGCGCCAACAGCCGCTAAAGCGTCTTCAGCTCGGCTAATACCACAAATTTTTACGCGTGTTCTCGATGACATATTTATTCAAACGTTGGTTTAGTTTCTATTGCATCACAATGCGCTGCAAACGCATCTAGCGTTGGTAAGCCAAATCTCTTTGGATAGTACACACCTTTAAAGTACAGCCCATTGGGCATAGCTGTTACACCGGCAATTTTTCGATCTTTCGACTTTAAAACGCTGGCTACCCATTCTGCTGGTTTTTCACCGCGCCCAACCGGCAACAAAGTGCCCACAATATTCCTGACCATATGGTGTAAAAAAGCACTGGCGATAATATCAAGGGTGATTTTATCATCAGTACGCGTAATTAATATCGAATGAATCTGTTTAATTGGGTTTTTAGCCTGACAGCCACTCGCTCTGAATGACGTAAAATCGTGTTCGCCGAGTAAAAAATCCGCTCCACGCTGCATTAAATTTTCATCTAGCGGGTGAAAAATTGTCGTCACGTGATGTCTATGCAAGGCCGACGTGACCCCGCGATTTAAAATTTCATAGCGGTAATAGCGGGCTGCGGCTGAATATCTAGCGTGAAAATCATCATTGACCGCTTGCATCCATACGATACGAATATCCTTCGGTAAATT
>JBLIAQ010000107.1:0-6281 GCA_047634535.1 Cycloclasticus sp. | reverse complement strand
TAATTAACACCGCAAAAAATACCGGCCGAGCTACTTCACAGGCGGCTTCTTTAATCCGCAAGGCAATACCATGCTTATCATGTGCGGAATCATAGGGGTCTTCGTCATTTAGTGCCTGCCGTTGATGCAATTGGTGTTGCTGGTCGGCATTCGTCAGATGGCCAAAAATATGTTCCATCATAACCACCGAACCATCTACCATCATACCGATCGCTATGGCGAGCCCACCGAGCGACATCAAATTAGCCGATACGCCCCACTGAGCCATCGCCATCAAAGCCAGGCCGATTGAAATGGGTACTGATATCAACACCAGCAAGGTGGCGCGAAGGTTCACCAGAAACAACATCAGTACGATAACGATTAGAACGAAAGCCTCAAGCAAGGCTTTTGATACCGTGTTGACTGCCTGATCGACTAAACTGGACTGGTCATAAAATGGCTCCAGTGTGACGCCATCCGGTAAGGCAGTTTGTATTGCGGACAGACGTGATTTAATACCCTCGATGGTTGCTTTTGTATTGGCACCTAAACGTTTCAACACCACGCCAGCCACCACTTCGCCCAACGCCTCTGGTTTACCATTAGCGTCGCGCCGCGTGATGGATACCGCGCCCTGTCGAATTTCAGCACCGAAACCCACCGTCGCCACATCGCTCACGCGCACGACCACTCCATCCACATTTTTTAGTGGAATATTACTGATATCGCGTAGGCCATCTTCGCCACTACGCACCCAACCAACCCCGCGCACGACCAGTTGCTCATCACCACGGTCCATATACCAGCCGCCGGCGTTACGGTTATTTTCTTCAACCGCCTGTGCGACGTCATCACCCGTTATCCCATACGATAACAAACGTTGTGGCTTGAGTTGCACCTGATACTGACGAACCTCACCGCCAAAGGATAATACTTCGGTGACGCCGTCTACTGGCATTAACAATAGTTTAACGATCCAGTCGTTATAGCTACGAAGCGTTATCGCATCGTGTTTCGTCGAGTCTTCCGCACGTAAAATGTATTGATAAACCTGGCCTAAACCCGATGTATTCGGGCCAATTCCCGGCGAACCAATGCCATTGGGAATTTGCTCGCGTGCTGTTTGTAATTGCTGAAATACCAGCTGCCGGGCGAAATAAATATCGGTACCTTCCTTAAATACCACGGTAATAACCGATAAACCCGTTTTAGAAATTGAGCGCACTTCTTCAACATCAGGTAGTGAGTACATCACCGCTTCGATAGGAAAGGTAATTAACTGCTCCACCTCTTCGGCGGCAAGTCCTTGTGCCTCGGTATTAATTTGCACCTGCACATTGGTGACATCTGGAAACGCATCGAGATTCAGCTTCGGCAAAACTAATGCCCCACCGACCATCGTCGCGACCAGTGCTATAACAACCAACAGACGGTTTTTCACCGCCCAACTAACTATTGCATTTAACATCGTAAAACCCCTAGTGGTTATGGATATCGAAACCGGCTTTAGCCAGCTCTGACTGAATAAAAAAGGCACCCTTTGTTACCACGCGGGTACCGGGTTTTATGCCTTCAATAACGGCCAGTCCACCCTGAGTTTTTATCAACTCCACTTCCTGAGCGACGAACTCTCCCTTTTCGTGTTCAAGAAAAACGGCCCAATCACCGTCTGGACTTCTCAATACTGAATCAACTGGAACGACTAACGCCTGTACCGAGTTCATGCTATTGATTTGAACTTCTGCAAACACGCCGGGGTGCACCTGATCATCCGGATTAGCGATTGCGATACGCACTCCCAGGGTTCGGGTATCTTCATCTAAAGCATGATGAACCTGAACGACAGTACCCGGAAATTTATTATCACCCGATGTGACCAAAGCCAATCCACCGGCCCTAACCAATCTGGCCTGGCTTGGCGTTAACTTCGCCTCAACCCACAATACCGATTCATCGCTTATCGTGAAAAGTTTCGTGCCCGGCTGAATCAATTCGCCAACAATAAACTGGTCAGAAATAATGGTGCCATCTTGCGGGGCCTGTAGCTGAAACGTGCCATTAGCTTTTGACGCATCACCACTTTTCATCAAGGCTTCAAGTTCTTCCAGCGTCATACCGTAAGCTAACACGCGCGCCTTTGCCTGCTCATAAGTGACGCGTGCGTTGGTATAGCGTTGTCCAGACACCACCTTGCTACCCAGTTGTTTAACCCGTTGCCATTCACGACCAGAGACGAGAAGATCCCCCTGAGCGGCGGCCATTTCAACACTTGACAGGGTCACTAAAGGTTCGCCGGTTTTAATCACATCGCCTAACTTTACGTGCCGGGCTACCACCTGTGAGGCGACGCGAGGCGTCACGAAAGTTGTTTTATAGGCATTGAGGACAACCTCACCTGGCGCATTAATCTCATCGGCAAAATCTTCTGGTTGGATTTCACTAACCTCAATCCCTGCCATTTCAAGTTGGGCCACGGTTAGCTTCACAGATTGTTCTTCAGCCGCTTCATGCTCATCGTGCCCCTTATCTTCTGCCGCGAAAGAAATACCGCCCATAACAA
This sequence comes from Cycloclasticus sp., assembly GCA_047634535.1. Lineage (GTDB taxonomy): Bacteria > Pseudomonadota > Gammaproteobacteria > Methylococcales > Cycloclasticaceae > Cycloclasticus. The sequence goes on along the minus strand of JBLIAQ010000107.1, from coordinate 3,739 downwards.
CCAATACACTGAGTAAGGTAACTCTCAGTGCCGCACTATGACTCTTCAAAATCTTCATTACTTCTCTCCTGCATTGTTTAATAACCAATGTTGTATGCGTCCAGTGGCTATCAGCCACTCGCTCCAGTCTGTCCACAGGTGACCACGCTGTTGAATGGCACTGGCTTTTGTTTCCAGCGCCTGGCTTAGTTGAATCAGATAATCGGTCGTGTTCAACTCACCCGCTTTCCATATTCGTTCGAGTAATAGGATTTGCTCGTTCAGCGTGTTTGCGGCTGAAGTTTCCCAGAATAACCAGGCGCCCCGACTCAAGTCGTACGACGCATCAGCAATTTCAAACCGATTTTTGAGCGCCCTATACACTCCATTCGCTTCACGCTCCGCCTGTATCATCTGTGCATTTGCCGCATCCACTTCTGCCTTGAACGTATTTCTCACCTGAAATGGCATCGAAAACGTTAAGCCCAGCACCTCGGCAGACTCTTCCCGACCAGCGCGTAAAGCGACGGTGGGCTTGGCCACCCCCTGTCCCAGTTGCACCTTAATATTGGCCTGAGCCAACTGAACCGCTGCCGTCGCTTCAAGCATCTGGGGCAGTTGTTGAACGGTGCTATCTACATCCAATGATTGCGATTTTGGGTCAGGAAAATGAGTTGGCATCTTCGGCAGTTCGCTATTCGTAACGCCAGTTAGAGCCATCAGATTTTGCCTAGCTCGTATCTGTTTTGACATAGCATCGGCCAATTTGAAACGTGCTTGCGCAGACGAAAGCATGGCAAGATCAACGTCAACCCGTCCCAAATCACCCGTATCGAATCGCTGTTTTGCAAGCGTTGCGAAACGTTGCATCAGACTATCGCTCTGTTCGGCTAGTGACTTTAAAGCCTCAGCCGTATACAGCTCAGACAAACTGGCCAGTAACTCCAGAGCAATTCGTCGTTGCGTCGATTGAAACGCCATATCTGCCAACAACCGCTGCGAATTGGCAAAGCTGGACTTTGCCCCACGGCTATCACCCCAGTCAATTGTTTGGCTAATACCCAAGGTCGTTGTACTAACGTCATCGACAGACTCCGTATCCAACTCTAATTCTGGGTTATAGAGCGCTTTACTAGCGGCTACTTGCTGAAAGCCGGCCGAATCAATGGCCGACAACGCGGCTAATACCGAAGGATTATTGTCTACATTTTTATTTAACCAGTTATGTAACGTTGCGTTTTGTTGAATATAGCTGGAAGCGTCTGTTTTAATCGTTTCAGCCAGGGCCGCTTGCGCTAGCCATGCACTGCTAGCAAAAATGCTAATAATCAGGCCACGTCTAATATGTGATCGTATCGTCATGATTTAATTCTCGAATAAATATAATAAAACACGCGCTCTGAGCACGTATAAAAACCAGTTTTAGCTGGCGATATTCAAAAATTAAATACTAGGTGGCCTTAAATGAGGTCTGGCAATAAATGAAACAAACTGTGCAGAGTAATCGTTGATCGCTATGGAGTGGTTTATCTGCGATGGAAAAGTAACATCCGCTAAAAAGCCCACTAGGTGTGCAGATATATGACCACAGTGATCGCTCGCATTGTCAGTTACTAGTTGTTCATCAGAAAAATCTGGCTGACTATCAATAAGGTTAGAGCCGGAAGCCGTGCTGATGTTATTTATATCGATCGCGTGCTCATCAAATGCCCATGCACTACTACTGGCAAGGATGCAAAATATTAAGATAGATAATAATAGTTTTTTCAGAGGGGGCATTCGCGCAACATTTAGCAATAACGTAGCCAATGTATCAAATTTCTATTCATTTTCATACGACCTAAATCAATTAACACGCCAGTGACCTTAGCCTCAGTGAAATAAATATGGCATAACAACGTCAACAGCCTTCATATTTATTGACGATCAGAAACCTTTTCGTCGAATAAATGGGGACAACTTTGATTTAGCCTTGCGTCTGGGGGAGGAATCAGTGCTTAAGCCTTACACTACGTATTAAGCCGTGCGTTTAAATATATAACGCGGTTAATCGGTGAGTTTTTTTCTTAGAGGTATCAAGTTTGCTAACCCTTTGATTTTTTAATGGTGGAGAGAGAGGGATTCGAACCCTCGATGGGCTATAAAACCCATACTCCCTTAGCAGGGGAGCGCCTTCAGCCGCTCGGCCATCTCTCCCGAGATCGTTATTTACTTAGATATTTCCTTCAGACTTTTTTTCATCTTGAATTTTATTATAAATCTCTTCTCGATGAACAGAAACGCTTTGAGGTGCATCGACCCCAATTCTTACCTGGTTGCCTTTTACGCCTAATACGATAATGGATACGTCATCACCAATAATGAGTGACTCGCCAACCTTTCGCGTTAAAATTAACATAATTGCTCCTTTTGCTTTAACTTCCTAAAGCGTTTCCAGCCAAAATTTATTGATTTTTTACCACAGCCGGTATTCTAGCATAGCTGTTCGCCTGCAAACAGCACTCTACAGCAGTTTATTCGTTGGCTAAACCAAAAGATTCGTGCAAAGTACGTACCGCGAGTTCTAAGTATTTTTCATCCACGACGACTGAGATTTTGATTTCGGAGGTGGATATCATTCGAATATTTATCCCTTCCTCAGCAAGCGCGGTAAACATCTGGCTCGCAATACCTGCGTGTGATCGCATACCGACACCGACGATAGATACCTTGACGATTTTATCGTCCCCAGCTACTTTTTTGGCGCCTAATTGTGTGCAAATATTTTGCAATATTTGCACAGTCTTTTGATAGTCATTCCTGTGTACGGTAAATGTGAAGTCTGTAGTTTTATCCTCCGCTACGTTTTGTACGATCATATCTATTTCAATATTCGCTTCTGATACGGGTTTTAAAATCGCAGCAGCGACACCCGGCATATCGGGCACGCCTTCTAACGTCACTTTAGCTTCATCACGATTAAACGCAATACCTGAGATTAATGCCTTTTCCATCTCCTCATCCTCATAAGTAATTAGCGTACCTTCCCCTTCTACAAAGGTTGAAAGAACACGCAACGGAACATTGTATTTACCGGCAAACTCAACGGATCGAATTTGCAAAATTTTTGAACCTAAACTGGCCATTTCTAACATTTCTTCAAAGGTGATTTTATCTAACCTTCTTGCCTTGGGCTCTACTCTTGGGTCGGTCGTATAAACGCCATCTACGTCGGTATAAATACGACACTCCTCCGCCTGCAAAGCAGCCGCTAGAGCTACTGCAGTGGTATCCGACCCACCACGTCCTAGCGTGGTAATGGCACCGTCTTTGGTAACGCCCTGAAAACCCGCCACTACAACGATCTTGCCCGCACTTAAATCTGCTCGAATTTTATCCGTTTGAATTTCTTCGATACGCGCTTTGCCATAAGCATCGTCGGTAATGATTTTTACCTGGTTGCCTGTATAGGAAACTGCGGCCTGATCGAGCTCTTCCAGCGCCATACACAACAAAGCAATCGTAACTTGCTCTCCTGTAGATAACAGTACATCCATTTGCTTTGCCGATGGAGACTTTTGCACCTGCCTGGCTAATTCGGTCATGCGATTGGTTTCACCGCTCATCGCCGAAACTACAACAACGAGGTCATGCCCGGTTTTATTTTTTTCATCGACTAGTTTTCTAGCGACATCCTGTATTTTTTCTGTTGTGCCAACAGAAGTACCACCGTATTTATGAACGTGTAAACTCATTTTTTATTACGCTAGTTGTTGTTTAA
>JBLIAQ010000106.1:0-6417 GCA_047634535.1 Cycloclasticus sp. | reverse complement strand
TTTATCGGTAAGGACATTATGTATTTTCACGCGCTGTTTTGGCCCGCAATGCTAACGGGCGCTGGGTTTAGAACCCCAACGGCTATATTTGCTCACGGTTTTCTGACCGTCAATGGCGAAAAAATGTCGAAGTCCCGCGGCACCTTTATCAAGGCGCGTACCTACCTGGATCACTTAAATCCCGAGTATTTACGCTATTATTTTGCCGCTAAACTCAGCAATCGCGTTGAAGATATTGACCTTAACTTTGAAGACTTCAGTCAGCGCGTTAATACCGACCTGGTGAATAAGGTGGTTAACATTGCGAGCCGCTGTAGCGGATTTATCAGCAAACGATTTGATGGGAAACTGGCCGCCGAGTGTTCGGAAACCGCTTTATTTGAAGAGTTTTTAAACGCCAGCGAGGACTTAGCTGAATTATACGAATCGCGCGAATACAGCAAAGCCATGCGTGGTATTTCCGCCCTGGCCGACAAAGCCAATCAATATATTGATGACAAGCAGCCCTGGGTGCTCGCCAAACAGGACGGCAGCGACGCAGAACTACACGCGGTTTGCAGCGTGGGTATTAATTTATTTTACCTTATCGCCGCGTACTTAAAACCCGTTGTTCCTACCATGGTCGGCAAAGCAGAACAGTTTCTTAACATCGACAGCATGGCCTGGCCAAATCAATGGTCGCCTTTGAGCGATCACCTTATTAATAAATTCAAACCGCTATTAACTCGCGTAGATAGCGAGAAACTGGCGGCCTTGATCGAAGCATCTAAGGAAAATTTAGAAAAAACGGTAACAGCCATACCCGCTAAAAATGCACCTAAGGAAGCATCAACAAAAGCCGAATTGATCGACTTTGAAGATTTTGCAAAAATTGATTTGCGCATCGCGCGCATTGAAAAAGCCGAGCACGTCGAAGGCGCCGATAAATTACTTCGATTGACCTTAAGTCTGGGTGATGAAAAACGACAGGTATTAGCGGGCATTAAATCCGCATATAGCCCTGAGCAACTTGAAGGCCGACTTACGGTCATCGTCGCCAACCTCAAGCCTAGAAAAATGCGCTTTGGTGTATCGGAAGGTATGGTCCTGGCGGCTGGCCCAGGCGGTAAAGATATCTGGTTATTATCCCCTGATGATGGCGCAAGCCCCGGAATGAAGATCAAGTAAATTTTTATTTTTTGCAATAGTAGCTAAACCGACTAGCTCATTGATTGTTATCAGATAATAGTGGAAAATAAAACATCCTACTCTTAGTAGGGTGCTAGTTTTTAATGGATAAACACAAACAAAGGATATGACAATGAAAAAAATATATGCACTACTATTACTCCTGGCTTTACCACTGAGCGCTCATTCGGACGCAGCCGCTTTTATCGGCATCAACTATACATTCGGCGGCAACCTTGGCCTGAGCATTAAGGCCTTATCTGACGACGACGAAAACAATGGCGTCGCCGCTGTAGGCGTTAGTTATTATCCGATGGCAGAAAACATGCTTGGAATTGACGCGGGCGTTGGCTATGCGTTTGATAGCTACGCAGTAACCGCCGGATGGGACTTCCTACAAAAAGAACCTGTTGTGAGCGTAGGCTATGCGGACACCGATGATGATTCGAATAGACCCTCACCCGCACCTGTATTTGTGCCTGCTGAGTAAAGCTTAATAAGAAGCATACTCGTTAATCAAACGAGCAATAAAGCCGTCTATTGACGGCTTTATTGCTTTTTTACCGATCAAATTTAGCAGCACGACTAAACATCAAAGAGGTTAAGCAAAAACATTATTCGGCTAGCCACCCCGCACAGGTTCGAGTAACCGACTCAAAAGAAGCCAAACTTTTTTATTAAGAACCAAAAGGAATAACAAGAGAATAATTTATTCCTTTTAATTGTATGAAATATTACTCATACTGCCTTTAATATGATGCCAACCAGCCGATAATCCATCGCGTTATTATATTCGCCAAGCCAATAAGGATATACTAGCTGTAAAAATTCCTTATGGATGCCACTCAACGTTATTTTAAATTATGTCTGAATACTTACTCATTCTAGTTAGCACGATTCTGGTCAATAACTTTGTGCTAGTTAAGTTTCTCGGCCTGTGTCCCTTTATGGGCGTTTCTAACAAATTAGAAACGGCTATGGGCATGGGGCTGGCAACAACTTTTGTACTGACCCTCGCTTCAATCTGCAGCTATTTGGCCAATCAATACTTGCTCGCCCCGCTTGGCCTAGAGTACCTGCGTACGATCACCTTTATCGTGGTCATCGCCGTAGTCGTGCAAATGACAGAAGCCATCGTACATAAAACAAGCCCTCTTCTGTATCAGGTATTGGGCATCTATTTACCGCTTATCACGACGAATTGCGCGGTTCTAGGCGTCGCCTTATTGAATATTCAGGAAGACCATGGCTTCATCGAGTCTGCGCTATACGGCTTTGGCGCGGCACTTGGTTTTTCTATGGTATTAGTGCTTTTTTCTACTATTCGCGAAAGAATAACCGTATCCGACGTACCAGAACCGTTCAAAGGCAACGCGATCGCGCTGATTACCGCCGGTTTAATGTCCGTCGCCTTTATGGGTTTTTCCGGCCTGGTGAAGTTTTAAACCATGTCTTTCTTCGCTCTTATTTTACTCTTTGCCGGTCTCGGGATTGTGCTGGGCTACGCCGCTATTCGTTTTAAAGTTGAAGGCGACCCCATCGTCGATCAAATCGATAAGCTGTTACCGCAAACACAGTGCGGTCAATGCAGCTTTCCTGGCTGCCGGCCATACGCCCAGGCTATTGCCAACGGTGAGGCAGACATTAATCAGTGCCCACCAGGTGGTGAGGCCGGCATTGCCGCGCTAGCAGACCTGCTTGGCGTAGAAGCGAAACCCCTGAACGCAGAAAACGGTGAAGAAAAACCAAAAATGGTCGCCGTTATTGACGAAGAAATCTGTATCGGCTGCAAGCTGTGCATTCAGGCTTGCCCAGTGGACGCTATTTTGGGCGCACCAAAACAGATGCATACCGTTATTGCCGCTGAGTGCACAGGTTGCGAGCTGTGCATTCCTCCCTGCCCAGTAGAATGTATCACCATGGAGCCTCTTGCCAAAACACTGACCCTATGGAGCTGGGATAAACCCGATAGCACGAAACACAAGGTGGACCCATGAAATTATGGCGCTTTAATGGCGGCCTGCCCTCTTTAGCAGAACATAAAAACGGGTCGGTCAATTTACTGATCGAAATGGCACCCGTGCCATCTCAACTGATTTACCCATTGCGTCAGCATATTGGCAACGCCGCTACACCGCTGGTTGAAGTTGGCGAGCAGGTATTGCGCGGTCAAAAAATTGCCGATGCACAGGGCCTAATTAGCGCTCCCATTCACGCCGCGAGCTCAGGCACCGTTAGCAGTATTGCCGAGCACCTTATCCCGCACCCCTCTGGGTTTTCCGCGCCATCTATCAGTATAAAAACCGATGGGCTGGATAATGAAGCCGCTTACACGCCCTGTACTGACTTTCGGCAACTGTCTGTGGCGGAACTGCTCGCTATCATCCGCGAGGCAGGCATCGTGGGCTTAGGCGGCGCAGCCTTTCCAACCGCGATTAAACTCGATAATCAAAGTAAATCGCGGCGTATTCACACCCTGATTCTTAATGGTGCCGAATGCGAACCTTATATTTCGTGTGATGACCGCTTGCTGAAAGAGCGCGCAGACCGCGTGATCGAAGGCGTAGAAATTTTGTTGCACATGCTAGGCGCAGAACGCGCCATTCTTGCCATTGAAGATAACGTTCCAGCAACATTCAACTCGGTTCAGGCCGCCATCGTTAAGAAGAATAACCCGCTTATTAGCGCCGCCCAAGTCCCCACCATTTACCCAACTGGTGGCGAAAAACAGCTGATCCAAACCCTCACCGGTAAAGAAGTACCCAGTGGTGGCATACCAGCTGATATTGGCATCGTCTCGATCAACGTCGGTACCGTACACGCGGTTCAGCAAGCCGTTATTGAAGGCAAACCTCTCACCTCAAGAATTATCACCGTTACTGGCGAAGGCGTCACGACGCCGCGTAACCTTGAGGTACGTATTGGTACGCCCATTAGCATGCTGATCGAAACTTGCAATGGTTATACCCAGCTCGCCGAACGTCTCATTATGGGCGGGCCGATGATGGGTTTCGCCTTACTGAACGATGAGATCCCCGTGGTTAAAGCAACCAATTGCATTTTAGTCGCCAGTAAACACGAAGCTATTACCGAAAAACAGGCCATGCCGTGCATACGCTGCGGCCTATGCGCAAGTGCTTGCCCAGTGTCTCTGCTACCACAACAGCTGTATTGGTTTAGTAAATCAGAACAACTAGAAAAAGCAGAGAAAATCAACCTGTTTGACTGCATCGAATGCGGATGCTGCGATGTGGTATGCCCGAGTCATATCCCTTTAGTACAGCACTTTCGCTATGCGAAAAGCGCCCTTAAGGTGAAAAATCACGAAAAACACCTGTCTGATGTAGCACGTGAGCGTTTCGAAGCGCGCGAAGCTCGACTCGCACGCGACAAAGCCGAACGCGCCGAAAAATCTCTGAAAAAAAAGGCCGCCTTAAAAAACAAACCCGCTAAAGAAGAAATTGACGCCGCTATCAGTCGTGCCAAAGCGAAAAAACTAAATCAATCAGACTATGAGAGTTAAACCGTGCATTTTTTAACGTCCAACGCGCCTTTTATTGCGCCACAAAATAGCATTCAAAAGATGATGTTATGGGTATTGCTCGCTCTGCTACCAGGCATTATCACAATGATTTGGCAGTTTGGTTACGGCGTAATTTTTAATATTATTATTTGCATCACGACTGCCGTTGCCGCAGAGGCGTTGATGCTCTACCTTCGCGGACGCCCTATTTTGCCCTTCGTCTCTGATCTTAGCGCCGTCGTTACCGGCATATTGCTTGCTTTGGCGTTGCCAACTTTAGCTCCGTGGTGGCTCCCCTTTATAGGCGCACTTATCGCCATTGTCATTGCCAAGCATTTATATGGCGGCTTAGGCTACAACCCCTTTAACCCCGCGATGGTCGCATTTGCCGTATTGATGGTGTCCTTCCCAAAGAGCATGACTGTTTGGCTTTTACCCTATTCATTGCTACCGGCAGGGAGCCATTTCTCCGATGTCGTGTCGATCGTTTTCCAGCAACTACCTAATAAAGAAGTGATCGACGCGATCACCGCCGCAACACCGCTGGACGAAATGAAAACACAGCTGGGACTAAACCAGACGGTCGATGAAATTCGCTCGGCTTCCATCTTTGCTGAATGGGCAGGCCAGGGTTGGCAGTCGGTATCAATCGCCTTTCTATTAGGCGGTATATTATTACTATTCAAAAAAATTATTAGCTGGCACATCCCTGTCGGTTTGCTATCGGGCTTATTTGCCATCAGCTTTTTGTTTTACCTGTTTGAACCGGGCCTGACGCCCTCGCCAATCTTCCATTTGTTAGGTGGTGGTGCGATATTAGGTGCTTTTTTTATAGCTACCGACCCCGTCACGGCCGCTACTACCACGAAAGGTCGTTTCATCTTTGGTTTCTTGATCGGCGTGTTGACCTACGTTATTCGCACCTGGGGCGGCTACCCGGAAGGTATCGCGTTTGCCGTTATTTTGATCAATATGGCCGTCCCCCTTATCGACCATTACACCCAGCCGCGCGTTTACGGGCACAAATAATATGGCTGATAATAAAAAATTGATGCTCCGAGCTGGCCTGGTACTGGGCCTATTTTCACTCATTGGAATCGGCCTGGTCTCGTTAACCCATACGCTAACGCATGAGAAAATAGAGGAAAATGAACGCCTGTTTGTTTTAAAAAACTTACGCGAACTGGTGCCTGAAAACCTTCACGACAACGATTTATTGGCTAGTAGCCTGCAGGTTTCTGCTCCTAAAATATTTGCAAACGACAAAAAACTCACCGTTTATCGAGCCTTTAAAAATAAACGGCTGGTCGCTGTTATTGCCTCACCCACGGCTCCAGACGGCTACAATGGTTCTATTAAATTGCTCGTTGCGATTAAAGAAAATGGTGAACTAATCGGCGTTCGGGCCGTCTTACACCATGAAACGCCGGGGCTGGGAGACGCCATTGACACCAATAAAAGTGACTGGGTACATTCTTTCAGTGGGCTATCTTTACAGAACCCCAAGCCCAAATCATGGCGCGTTAAACGAGATGGCGGTGTATTTGATCAGTTCACAGGCGCGACGATTACGCCGCGCGCGGTCGTCAAAACGGTACTAAAGACGCTACAATACTATCAGGCAAATAAAGAGACATTAGCCCAAACCACAAGGGCAACCAATGGATAACTATAGAAAAATTTTTAAAAATGGCCTTTGGGAGAACAACCAGGCGTTCGTCGCCTTG
>JBLIAQ010000105.1:0-6443 GCA_047634535.1 Cycloclasticus sp. | reverse complement strand
CGAGTTTGGCCCACATATTGATATGCGAGCCGATGCACCTCAGTACCGACTTGATGATCCAGGTATTGGATTGAGGAACAATGGACGACATGTATTAACTTATGCCGATTTAAAAAACTTATACAAAACGCCTGATCCTAGAGAGCCAGGAAGGGAGATAGATCTCCATTTAACCGGAAATATGAGCCGGTATATGTGGTCAATGAATGGCGTTAAGTTTGCTGATGCGCAGCCTATAAACTTTAAATTTGGCGAACGCCTACGGATTAATTTTATCAATGACACGATGATGAACCACCCCATGCACTTACACGGTATGTGGAGTGATTTAGAAACTGGCGACCCTGACTATATTCCGCGTAAACATACCGTGATTGTACAGCCAGGCTCAAAGGCAAGTTATCTGGTAACAGCAGATGCAATGGGCGGCTGGGCTTACCATTGCCATCTGTTTTTCCATATGTTGGGTATGTTCAGAAAAGTTGAAGTGAGCTAGGAGGTTATGATGAAAAACATACTAATACTTATAGGCTTACTCATTTCATCAATGGCGATAGCGGCCGGGCGAGGAGATGATCCGTTACTCGCAAAAGTCATGATTGATCAGTTCGAACTAAGAAATACAGCTGGGCCTGATCCCATTGTTTTACAAGGGCAAGCCTGGATAGGCAAAGATATGGATAAGCTCTGGGTGAAAGCCGATTCCGAACGGGTTAGCGGTAAAACTGAAGAGCTGGAATTGCAGTTTTTATACAGCACAGCCATTGCACCGTATTGGGATGCTCAAATTGGTTGGCGGCATGACAAATTATCGGGCCCTAAGCGCGATTGGTTGGCGTTTGGATTTCAAGGTCTTGCACCCTATTTTTTTGAAATTGATACAGCAGTATTTATAGGTGAAGGAGGTCAAACAGCGATAAGATTTGAAGCAGAGTATGAAATTCTGTTAACGCAGAAGCTGATTTTAAGCCCTGATTTTGAAGTCAATTTGCACGGTAAAGATGACGTTGAAACAGGTGTTGGCGCTGGTTTGTCAGATGTCGAGCTGGGGCTAAGGCTCCGTTACGAGATAACGCGTGAATTTGCTCCGTATATCGGTATTAATTGGACGAGCATGTATGGGAAAACAGCCGATATAGCGAAACTAGCTGGCGAGGATAAAACGGATACACAGTTCGTGGTGGGTGTTAGAGCATGGTTCTAGTGCCTAAATTAAGAGTATAAGAGGATAGATACAAATGATGATTAAAAATTCTATTAACAATGCAAAAGGATGCTTACAAATGAAGACTAAAAATTCTATTAACAACATACCAATTAACAAACCAATGGCGATTAAACTAATGATTACCGCATTGTTAAGTTTCGTTTTATCAACGCCTACTTTTGCAGGTGGTTCTCATGGAGGGCATGGTAATAGCTCAACAAGCACTCAAAACAAGTCATCTAAACGATTGTTTTCTGAAGAATATATGCCTCACTCAGAAGGTCATGAGCATGATGCGGGTTTAAGCCCTGTTGGCCGACCTGCTGCGCAACAAGAGGCAACAAGGACGATTGACGTTAGTGCATTCGATACGATGCGCTATGAATTTTTATCAGCGCCAGACATAAAGCAGGGAGACATTGTTAAGTTTGTTATTACCAATAAAGGGGAAATTCCTCATGAATTTTCAATTGGAGACGAAGCCGAACAAGAGAAGCACAGAGCGATGATGCGAAAAATGCCTGATATGGTTCATCAAGATGCTAGTACGGTTACCATTCAACCGGGAGAGACGGAAATCTTAACTTGGAAGTTTAATACGGTGGATGTTGTGATTGCATGCAATATTCCCGGGCATTATGAGGCGGGGATGTTTAAAAAAATAAAGCTTAACTAAGGGCTAATAGTTATGAACACGACGAACTCAACCGTCTGTTTGGTGAAATTCAGCGATGGCTCAGCAGGTTTAACTATGATAGCAACGGCAATAGAATGTTATTAACCACCGATAACATCACAAAAATATACGGTTACTTTTTACAAAGTAAGTAACTCATCAACATGGATAATCTGCTGATAAGCGTCGACAAAGCAGGTAACTTAACCAGTGACACACTGAGCGTAAGCGATAGCAACAAAATAGTGCGCTGAGATGATGAATCAACGGCTTGTTAAAAAAACGCTTAAATAAGCATAATTTGATCAATGACAGAATTGGTTAAATTATTTATACGATTCGTATTTGCTGAAGAGGTAGAATTTATTTTGCTATAGCTATAAATGTTAGTTCATATATCGTCTGTGTATAGCCAGGCTTAAAAACAGCCGTATAAACCTTCTTTACTGGTTAACAAATAAGGTTTATTGACACCATTAACTGCCTGCAGGCTCAGAAAGGAAGAATATGCAGCAAAGCTTTATCATGATAGGGATGCTGGCAGGTGGTTTGGGCCTGTTCCTGTTAGCAGTTAATATGATTACTGACGGTTTGAGGTTGGCCGCCGGTCAAGCGTTACGCAAGCTGTTATCAAAATGGACACGCTCACCCTTGCGCGGCATTTTAAATGGTTTGTTAATCACGGCCATTGTGCAGTCATCCAGCGCGGTGACGGTGGCGACAATTGGCTTTGTTAATGCCGGACTCATCACTATGCGTCAGGCGCTTGGAGTGGTATACGGCTCTAATATCGGCACTACGATGACGGGGTGGATAGTCGTCATGGTGGGTTTCAAAATTAATGTAGAAGCGTTCGCGCTACCGATCATTGGTTTGGGCATGCTATTACGACTTAGTGGAGGCGATAGTAAACGGGCAAACCTGGGGCTAGCACTGGCTGGTTTTGGCCTGTTTTTTATGGGAATAGACGTCCTGAAAGATGCCTTTGATGGGCTGGTATCAACTATTGATCTAGAGAAATTTACTGTTGAGGGGCTAGCAGGTGTGTTGTTCTACGTCGGTATAGGGTTTCTTATGACCGTACTCACTCAATCGTCGAGTGCCGCCATTGCAATTACTCTGACGGCGGCTTCTGGAGGGGTTTTGGGGCTGTATGCGGCGGCGGCGATGGTCATCGGTACCAATTTGGGAACCACTTCAACGGCTGCTATTGCCGTTATTGGTGCCACCTCCAATGCAAAAAGAGTGGCGTGTGCGCACATTATCTTTAACGCTGGCACGGGCATTATTGCTTTAATGACCTTGCCCGCTTTATTTTGGCTGGTAGAAAGCACCACTGTGTTACTAGGACTGGAATCTGTGCCCGTTATTACCTTAGCCATGTTCCACACGACCTTTAATATATTGGGGGTTTTATTAATATTCCCTTTCAATAACCGCCTGGCTTGTTTTCTTGAAGGTCGATTTGTCTCCCAGGAGGAGGCTGAAGGACGCCCCAGATACCTCGACAAGACCGTTATCGTTTCGCCGATACTCGCCATTAACGCACTCGCGTTGGAATTATCTAGAATGACAACGGTGGTACGGCGAATGGGGCTTGAAGCGCTAAGTAGTGAATTCATTCAAAGTAAAAACATCAGGATAGACCATATAGTGGCGCATAAACTCTCGGTCGCCGTGTCGGACTTTATTAGCCGCCTGGAAAGAGGTGTGCTGGGTACAGAAGTTTCTGCACAGCTGACTAAAGTACTACGTGCAGAACAACACCTGTTAGCTTGTGGCGATCAGGCTTTATTAATAGCTAAAATGCAGGCATCAGTTGAAAAGGTAATGGATGAAAAGTTAATGGCTGAGCTGTTTAACTACCGTGCAGAAGTGGTCAGTCTGATGGAAATATCGAACCCTGAAAACACGGATTTTTCCTTTGCTGATTGCGAGTTGCAATTAGATAGGGTGCAAACCACGTACGATGAAGTAAAAGCATCTTTGTTGCAAGCAGGCGTTGAACGGCGCATAGCCATTTCTATTATGATGGATAACATTGATCAAAATAGCCGTATCCGTCGTATGGCCAGGCAAATGCTAAAAGCTATGCACTATCTCAGTCAGCTTTCTATGATAGCGGGGACGGGAGAATCTCAGCTCTTATTATCAGCAGCTGTAAGCGAGGAAGAACAGGGCGAGGTGATAAGTAAACCTTGAGCAAAAAAGTGTAGGTGATGTAGATGTTCCACATTAAATAAACATAAAAAAGGTAAATATAATGGCTTTGCTGAAAAAGATTGTTCTCGATGTACTGAAACCACATCAGCCTAATGTGCTGGAACTTTCGCAAGCGCTGGCTGATGCGGGCGACGATTATCGTGTGCGTTTGACCGTTATCGAGGTGGATGAAAAAACCGAAACGGTTCAAATAGAACTCGAGGGGAATGCGATTGATTTTGAAGCGGTTAAATCCGTTATTAATGGCATGGGCGGGTCGTTGCACAGTATTGACGAAGTGGACGTTGCGAGTGAAGTAAAGGCTGGATAAGCTGATATGGGGCTATTAAGTCAGGCCAAATTCCTTCTAGATATCAGCCGTACGAATGATATTGCTCGCCGTTACTTTGTCGTCAACGGCTTTGATGGGGCGCTTACCATGTTGGGACTAATCATAGGGTTTCTTGTTAGTGCGCCGGATAACTTAACGGTCATCATCAATGTCTGCCTGGGTGCCGCCATAGCATTGTTTATGAGCGGGTTGAGCAGCGCTTACATCAGTGAATCCGCAGAGCGGCGACACGCTCAGGGAAAACTTGAACGTGCAATGATCAGCGATCTCGAAGACAGCACGCACGGCTACGCCACTCGCTGGGTGCCGGTGTTGATAGCGTTGGTCAACGGGCTGGCACCGCTGATTATTTCGTTGTTAATTCTGACGCCGCTCTGGCTATTCGTTGCAGGAGTCCCGCTGCCCGTACCGCCGCTATACGCTGCCGTTATTGTCGCGCTACTGCTGGTGTTTCTGCTGGGCGTTTTCCTGGGTCGCATTGCCGGCGTTTCATGGCTGCGTAGTGGTAGCCAAACATTACTGGTTGCGGTGCTTACTGCGGCGCTTATTTATATGTTTGCAGGGCATTAATATATGACTCAACCTGCCTGGCACAGTATTGATACTAATGAGGTATTGCAGCGTCTTGACTCTTCTGCAACTGGCCTAACAACAGAAGAAGCGCAAAAACGCCTGGCTGAACACGGCCCGAACACCCTTCCTGAAAAGCAGGCCCGTTCATTGTTAACCATGGTGGTTGGGCAGTTCACCGACTTCATGATCGTGGTATTGCTGATAGCCGCGCTGATTTCTGGTTTTATTGGTGAACCGCAGGATACCATCGCTATTTTAGTCATCGTTTTGCTCAACGCGATTATTGGCGTAGTACAGGAATTCAGGGCCGAACGTGCGATGGCTGCCTTGCGTAAAATGGCCGCGCCGGAAGCCGTGGTGTTGCGCGATGCTCATGCGGTCACGCTGTCGGCTATTGATTTGGTGCCGGGTGATGTAGTCATGCTGGATGCTGGCGATATTGTGCCTGCCGATCTGCGGATGCTTGATGTGGAGGAAATGCAGGCGGATGAATCATCGCTGACCGGTGAGTCCAATCCGGTTGAAAAGCTATCGTCTTGTCTAGCCGAAACTAATTTAGCCATCGGTGATCGTCAAAACCTGGCCTTTAAAAACAGTTTGATCACCCGTGGGCGAGGCAAAGGAGTAGTGGTTGCAACGGCTCAAGGAACAGAAATTGGCCGTATTGCAGAGCTATTACGAGGTGAAGAGCGGGTAAAGACACCGCTGCAGAAACGACTAACCCGTTTTGGTCGCTACCTTGCTCTGGCTGTGCTGGCCATTTGTGTGGTGGTGTTTATCGCGGGATTTCTACAGGGTCAGCCGCCGATGCTGATGTTTCTCACCGCTGTAAGTCTGGCGGTGGCGGCAATCCCCGAAGCGTTGCCAGCCGTCGTGACCATCTCGCTAGCCCTCGGCGCACGCAAATTGATTCAGCATCATGCGCTGGTGCGTAATTTACCGGCAGTAGAAACCCTGGGATCGGTGACGTATATCTGCGCCGACAAAACGGGCACCTTGACACAAAACAGCATGACCGTAGAGTTGTTTTTTGCCGCTGCTGAAGGGCATGAATCATTACCTGCCCCTGATAGCGATGAACCGTGGGCCGAACTCGGTCAAGCTATGGCCCTGAACAACGATGTATCAGAAAAGAATGCTAAAGCCGCCGGTGAACCGACAGAGCTGGCTTTGTTTGAAGCCGCACTGAATGCAGGTTTTGATAAGGCATCACTTGAACAGCTAAAACCACGCGTAGCGGTTATTCTATTTGATAGCCAACGTAAGCAAATGATGACCTTTCATCAATTAAACCAGTCGTCTGAAAAGGTGGTCGCTTACGTTAAGGGGGCGCCGGAAAAAGTGCTGGCAGAGTGCGTCAAAACGGTGGGTAATGACGTGTCATTAGTCTTTGATCCAGAAGCTGTGCTGGCCGAAGCAGAACGCTTGGCTAA
>JBLIAQ010000104.1:0-6453 GCA_047634535.1 Cycloclasticus sp. | reverse complement strand
TCGAGCCGCCGTTCCAATGAAAGCACTCATTAATACCCAAAACACCATGTTCGCCGAAAAATTACTAGCAACAACCGCCCAACCCTCCAGCACGAACGATAAAATACCCGCCATTATACCTACCGTCAGCAAGGTGATAGCCGTGAGTGATAGCGCTGGGACTTTTTCACTGATATCCATAATTTCATCTAAACCACCGATTTCTCGATGATTAGCAGCGCGTACATTTAAGATGAAAAATAGCGCAAAAAATAGTGATGCTATTAGGAATAGTAATTGCCCCTTTTCCATGACAAACCCACTCTTTAACGACAAAAAACCAAGACCAACAACCGCAACAGGCATAGCAACCCAGGCACTCCATGGCGCCTGCCCTTTAAAAAAAAGCCTATCAAGAACTGGCACGATAACGACCGACAGGCTGGTTAAAAAACTGCCCACACTCAGGCTGACGCCCGAATAAACGCCCATAATCCAAAAGCACATACCGAGAGCAAAGATGATGCCGACGCCTGTTGCCTGTTTGAGTTGCTGTCTATTGAGCGCCCTTATCTGATGGAATCCAAGTACTGATAACAACAGACCCGCCAGTAAAAATCGCAGACTCACAAATAATAACGGCGGCATAATTAACACCGCCTCCTTTGAGAATATCCAACTGATGGCGGCTAATAGCGTGACCAGCACTAACCATAAGTCCGCCTTCAGAATACTTGATAAGCCCAAAACGCCCCCTTGTTAAAATAAAGCAAAAAAGCTGCTTATAAAGCGTTCATCCGCCCATAAAAATCAAGCTTAAAATAATTTAGTGCTTTTGAGTCGCTTGATTTTTTATTTCTGTCGCGATATCACCAGGCATTTCAACTTCACTCGCAAGAGGTACATCATCATCCTCTTCACCCTTTGCGGGGTTTTTGTTGAGCTTGTCGTCAACAGAACTAGTGTCAACGGGAAGCTCTGCCGGAACTGGATCTTCAACCGTTTTTTTAGGCTCTACATCTTCATTTGCATGCGCCAATAGAGCCGTTTCTTCTAGGTTAATATGCAGCGCTTTCGCCTCTTCAGAGCACAACTCACCCGCGCCTTTTGCAATATGGCGATATACTTCACGGTATTGATCAGTTAGGCCTTTAAACAGTACGGCGGTATTTACAAAGTGGTTATCAACTTGTTTTCGATATTCGTCGCGTTCGGCTTCAAGTTTTTTTACTTTTTCACTATTTTCATCCGCGTCAAATTTTGTAAGCCAAACAGACAAAGCAAAACCCGCAACAAACCCAATTACCGTGCCCAACATCAACTCAATCGGCATACGTTAACCCAACTCAACAGGTGAATCGCCTAAGGCATTGCCTTGTAAAGCGATAAAGAGGAAACCAAAACTGATCAGCGGCCAGCTGGCCGTATCACTATTATGTTGATCTGACTTAAATGATAATACTGCTAGTAAATGAATAAACATATCGGTGATTCTCTTCATTATTTCTACTTATTCTATCTCACAATTTGAAAAAGAGCCTGATAAAAAAACGATCTATCCGTTAATGAACGACGAGATATTAATGGCGTAGAATAGTTTATCGATAAGCCGTAATGTTATTAATAGCATTAGTTAACTCATTAATAAAGAATTGAATTTGTCTACCTCATTAAAAAAACTTACAGCATTCCAGCAAAAAAAAACCTCCCGTGTTACCTATCAGTGGCAAACTCTGCTGGAGCTCGCAAAACTGCATAAAAAGTCCTTAATAAAAGCAAACACGATTGCCGTTCTAGCTGTTATCGCCAGCGTACCCGTCCCGTTATTAATGCCATTATTGGTCGATGAGGTATTACTGAATCAACCTGGCTTTGCGGTTCACGGCATGCAACAGATCTTCCCTCCTGACTGGCAAGGTCCCGTATTATATATTTTTGCATTATTACTATTAACGCTGTTGTTGCGTGGCGCCTCTCTTGTTTTTAATGTTATTCAAACGCGCTTATTCACCCTCACCGCTAAAGATATTACATTCCAAATTCGGCGAGATTTATTAAAGCGCCTCCAGTATATTTCTATGGCTGATTTTGAAACCGTCGGCAGCGGCACGGTAGCCAGCCATTTTATTACCGACCTCGAAACGATTGACCACTTTATTGGTAGCACGATCAGTAAATTATTGGTCGCTATATTAACGGTACTCGGCACCTCCGCCGTTTTACTGTGGATGCACTGGCAGCTGGCTCTTTTTATCCTGTTTCTTAACCCGGTAGTTATTTATTTCACCACCGTTCTCGGTAAACGCGTTAAACATTTAAAAGCCAGGGAAAACAAAGCATTTGAAATATTTCAACAAGCATTGACCGAAACACTCGATGCGATTGGAGAAATTCGCGCCAACAATCGAGGCAAACATTACACAAACCTGCTGACCAACAAGGCTGACGATATTAAAACTCACGCCAGTAATTTTTCCTGGCGAAGTGATGCCGCTGGTCGACTGAGCTTTATGGTGTTCTTATTTGGCTTTGACGTATTTCGCGCCATCGCCATGTTAATGGTGGTGTTTTCAGATCTTAGTATCGGCCAGATGTTCGCGGTGTTTGGTTACCTGTGGTTTATGATGGGGCCGGTGCAGGAGATACTCAACGTTCAATTTAGTTTCTATTCGGCTAAAGCGGCATTGGGCAGAATTAATTCGCTCATTTCGTTAAAAGAAGAGCCGCGTTATCCGCACCTGACAAACCCATTTGAAAATAAACAAACCGTCTCTATTCGTATGGAAAATATTCATTTTTCATACGACAATCAACTAGATGTTCTCAACGGAGTAACGCTTAACATCAAGGCGGGTGAACAAATTGCGCTGGTAGGCGCCAGCGGTGGCGGAAAATCAACCCTAGTACAGGCATTATTAGGCTTGTACCCTATTAGCCAGGGAATGATTTATTTTGACGACGTGCCCTATAACCAAATTGGTTTTGATACGGTGCGAGACAACGTGTCCACCGTCCTTCAACACCCGGTTTTATTCAATAGCTCGGTACGCGACAATCTATGCATGGGTCGCGAGCTAAGCGATGATGACTTATGGCAGGCCTTAACTATAGCCCAGCTTGAAGTCACAATTAGAACCTTACCCGAGCAGTTAAATACCCTGGTGGGACGGCAAGGCGTGCGTTTATCGGGTGGTCAACGTCAACGATTGGCGATAGCCAGAATGGTTCTTAGCGAACCCAAAGTCGTTATTTTTGATGAGGCGACCTCAGCGCTCGATAGCGAAACAGAGTTTCAATTACACAAGGCGATGAAAAACTTTTTACAAAATCGCACCACCATTATTATCGCTCACCGGTTAAGCGCCGTGAAGCAAGCCGATCATGTGTATGTGTTTGAAGATGGCATGGTCAGTGAACAGGGAAGCCATGAGAGTTTGATTGAACAACAAGGGCTTTACGCTAAGTTATACGGCGATAGACAGCATTAACACGAAGCGTAAAAAAGCCTCTTTTAAAGAGGCTTTTTTATTAAAACGATAATGCGGTTTTAGAAAATTCAACAGAAATTTTACTGATTATTGCTTAATCCAGCCCTGCAACGCTTCGATAATCCCTTCAGCTTGCGCCGCACTGGAAATATTAAACTTTGATTTTTGCTGATACTCGCCGTTGCGTTTTTGATAGCGACGAATTGTATATTTATCTGGGCCGTACTCTTCTTTCGTACGATTCCAGTCCTGGTGTTTATAAATAATAGTCGCCCAGGCACCTTTTGAAAGCACCACTTTATCCAGTTCTTTTACGGTTTCAATACCGCCATCGGTATAACTAACGGTGAGTTCTTCTACTGTTTCGGCCATGTTTGTTCCTGTTAATTGGGTTATGTAGAGATGATTTGGTCGCATTCTATCAATAAATTCACCACGGTATCCGTTTGTTGCTTTATTAGTTCAAAACTTTCTGCTGCCATCGGCGCGATATCGCAACAACTTGGTAATTGTTGACCGCTTTCGATAATGTCTTTCATACGCGGTAAAAATATAAATTGTAGCCATTGTTGAAAACTCAGCATATCCACACAGAACGGCTGAATACTGTTTAGTAGTTCGTCATTGGGTCGTTCCATGGCCCATAACTGCTGTCGACGAAGTTCTACTTCAAGCGCTAATAATACGTCGGCAAGTCGGTGGTATTTATTCGCCATCGCTTATATATTCAGGCTATCCGCCAGCTCTTCACCATATATTACTAAATTTTCGAGTAAGGCTTGCTGCTGTTCAGTCCAGCCTTCTTGTACGATGAGTTCATCCAGCCGTTCGAAGTAGCTCGTCAGGTTAAGCCGCCCATCGCCGTGGTTAGTTACTAGACGTTCTAGCCGTTGTTCCTGCCATAAACCTTGCTCGTCTTGCGTCAGCGTTTCTGGATAATTTCTCGCTCGATAACGAAATAACATCTCGTCCAGTCTTTCATCTTCAAAGGGTAGATCAAGTGTTGCCAGTTTATCTTTCTCACAATTGCGTATTTGAGACATATTTCTAGCGTCCGTTGCGCTAAAAAAACCTCCGCCATAGAGCATTAAATCAGGATCAGTCGCCTGTTCAAATTCATTTCTAGAAAAGACCTTAGACAGCTTATCGCCAATATTGGCGTTGATAATTTGTTGCCTATAAGCGTCGCACTGCGATAAATCGATACGTAATTTTTCCTTCACTGCAGGCGTTAATGTACCTAGCGGCGCTAACATGGGTGATTTATTCAGGTGTACCGTTTTCAGGGGAATACGCAGCTCCCCTTCAGCCAGTTGATCTGTTGCTGTGTATAAACGTTTATATAACTCGTCTGCCGTGAGGTCAATCAGCGGTTGCGGGTCTATTGATAGGTCATAAACCACCACACCATTCTTATTAACCGGATGCGGTATAACGGGAACAACCACGGCTAAACAATCCTGGCTCGCCGGATACATACTAGATATATGCACAACCGGCGTTTGATTGAGAAGATCAAGGCTTTGTGAAGCCACCTTCTTATCTCGCAAACCAAAGGCCCATGAATATAATTTAGGTTGTTTTTGTTTGATTAATTTTGCCAGCGCAATGGTGGCGCGCACATCAGATAAGGCATCATGCGCCGACTCATGCGCTATATTATTGGCTCTGGTCAACTCTTCTAATTTGAAGCTGGCTAAATCGCCTTCGCGTGTTGGCCATACAATACCTTCAGGCCTCAATGCATGGGTTAGTCGCACCACATCGATTAAATCCCACCGCGAATTACCCGATTTCCACTCTCGTGCGTATGGGTCAAAAAAATTTCTGTAGAGCAGGTAACGGGTGAATTCATCATCGAAACGAATACTGTTGTAACCCACCACGCAGGTTTGCGGCGTACTAAACTGTTGATGAATGCGTGCTATAAAATCGCATTCCAATAGACCTTTCTGGGTCGCGTGTTGAGGGGATATCCCGGTGACCAAACACGCCTCAGGGTGGGGTAAAACGTCATCGTGTAATTTGCAATAAAACTCATCGGGCGAACCTATCGGATTAAAATCAAGATCAGTCCTTATACCCGCAAATTGAACCACCCTGTCGCGAGCCGGGTCGACACCCGTGGTTTCGTAATCGTACCAATAAAACGTATCAGCCAAGACTTACCACAATATATCTAGCGCTCTAAGCACGTCACTGCGACTGATCTGTCCTACCAGCTCACCTTCCTCATTTAGCACAGGGAAGCGCTTGTAAGTTGATTTTAAAAATTTATCGGCTAAATCTACGATACTCGCTGTATCCGAGACCGTTTCGACGTTCGCTGTCATATATTCAGACACGGAGCCACCGACCCAATCTTCATAATAGGTTGATTGTAACGCCACTTTAAGACAATCTTTTTCTGACAGGATACCTACTAATGCACCCTGGTCGTCCACCACTGGGGCACCGGAAATTTTATGGCTATTAAGAAACTTAATCGCTTCAGAAATCTGCATTTCTGGGGTGAATTTAGTTAAATTTGTCGCCATGTAATCTTTGATCAAAACTGACTTAAGCATACCGTCCCCTATAAATTATAGATTTTTTTAAACCCTATCAAGACGAAGCGTCGTTAGGCCGCCTTCTTTTTCTCGCACTTTTTATTGCTGCAGAGTAAACAGTCACCCTCTAGCCCATCGACATTATTTAAACCACCACAACTACCTTTTATTTTTCTATTACTAAAAATAACACCAACGGCCATCGCCGCAACGAACAGTAAAAAAAATACAAAGGTTATTAAAAAAATATTCATAATGCGGGTCCCTCTAATAATTTTTGAAAAGAAGGCGTCATCACTTCTTTAAAGCCACCGCCATCTTTTAGCAAAAACAAAACGGCTAATTTATTCTCCACGGCTAAATCGTACCCTTTTTTTTCGCCAAGCACCATAAAAGCGGTTGCCAATGCATCTGCAGTCATACTGCTTGTAGCCAAC
>JBLIAQ010000103.1:0-6487 GCA_047634535.1 Cycloclasticus sp. | reverse complement strand
CTACACGAAACACGCAAGGCGAAGTACCCGAAGCGTTGGGTAATATTATTAATGCGTGTAAAGTCGCGGGTTTTGATTTAATTATCGTAGAAACGCCGGGCATTGGCCAGGGCGACGCGGGGATCGTACCGTATGTAAACACCTCTATGTACGTGATGACGCCCGAGTTTGGTGCGGCGAGTCAATTAGAAAAAATTGATATGTTAGATTTTGCTGATCTTGTGGTGATTAATAAATTCGATCGTAAAGGCAGTGAAGACGCGTACCGTGACGTTAGAAAACAATACCAACGAAATCACGAACTTTTTACCGTAGCCGTTGAGGAGTTACCTGTTTACGGAACCATTGCATCGAAGTTTAACGATGACGGCATAACCGCCCTGTATCAGGGCCTATTAAATACGTTTGCGAGCAAACAGCTCAATAGTTGGGAGGGCGATTTCTTTGCTCCTTTAGAGTCTAAAAAATCATCAATAAGGACCTCAATTATTGCCGCAGAACGCCAGCGTTATTTGGCAGAAATTGCAGAAGCCGTACGCGGTTATCATAAATCGGTAAAAGAACAGGTGACGTTGGCGCGGGAGCGTCAGCAGCTGAAAGAAGCTAAGCGTATGCTGGGCGAGGGAGCTGACTTAGACGCCGCATTACAGCAGCAGATCGATAAACGCGAGGAGCGTTTAGATGCTCGTTGTAAAAAATTATTAGAGGCCTGGGCGGGCATTAAAGAAGCTTATAGTAAAGATACGTTTACGCATAAAATTCGCGGCAAAGATATCACCAATACTATCGCGACGTATTCATTATCGGGTACGCGAATCCCGAAAGTATCAACGCCAACCTATGAAGATGAGGGCGAACAGTTACGCTTTTTGCTGAAAGAAAACGTACCGGGGCATTTTCCGTTTACCGCGGGTGTGTTCGGTTTTAAACGCGAGGGTGAAGATCCCGCTCGAATGTTCGCCGGTGAAGGCGATCCATTCAGAACCAATCGCCGTTTTAAATACCTCTCCAAAAGTGGTGATGCGACGCGACTTTCAACGGCCTTTGATTCGGTCACCCTGTACGGTAATGATCCGGGTTTAAGGCCTGATATTTACGGCAAAGTAGGTAACTCTGGCGTTTCTATCGCGACTCTGGACGATATGAAAGTATTGTTCGATGGTTTTGACCTATGCGCCCCCAGCACTTCGGTATCATTGACAATCAATGGTCCAGCACCGACTATTCTGGCCTTCTTTTTAAATACGGCGATCGATCAGCAGTGCGAAAAATTTGAGCAGGAACACGGCAAAAAACCGACAGAAAAGCAACGAAGCGAACTTAAAGACTGGGCGCTTGCGAATGTGCGAGGCACCGTGCAGGCCGATATTCTTAAGGAAGACCAAGGGCAAAATACCTGCATCTTCTCAACCGAATTCAGTCTTAAAATGATGGGCGATATTCAAGAGTATTTTGTACAAAAACAGGTGCAAAATTTCTACTCCGTTTCAATATCGGGTTACCACATTGCAGAAGCGGGTGCTAACCCCATCTCGCAACTGGCATTTACCTTGTCGAATGGTTTTACCTATGTAGAAACGTATTTGTCGCGGGGAATGAAAATTGATGATTTCGCGGCTAATTTATCGTTCTTCTTCTCAAACGGCATGGATCCTGAATATACCGTGATGGGTCGAGTGGCGCGTCGGATTTGGGCGATTGCCATGCGTTTTAAATACGGCGCAAATGAACGTGGTCAAAAGCTTAAGTACCACATCCAAACCTCTGGCCGTTCATTACACGCGCAGGAAATGGACTTTAATGATATTCGTACTACCTTACAGGCGCTGATTGCCATTAACGACAACTGTAATAGTCTGCATACCAATGCCTACGATGAGGCGGTCACGACGCCTACCGAAGAGTCTGTACGCCGTGCAATGGCGATTCAATTGATCATCAATAAAGAATACGGCCTGGCGAATAACGAAAATTCTTTGCAGGGTTCGTTTATCGTCGATGAATTGACCGATCTGGTTGAAGAAGCGGTATTGCGTGAGTTTGAACGTATATCAGAACGCGGTGGCGTATTAGGCGCAATGGAAACGGGTTACCAGCGAGGTAAAATTCAGGACGAATCCATGCACTACGAAATGCTCAAACACACCGGTGAGTTACCCATCATTGGCGTTAACACGTTTGAAAATCTACACGCCAACGTTTCAGAAACCACCATTGAGCTGGCGCGTTCAACGGAAGAAGAGAAACAAAGCCAAATGAGCCGATTAGAGGCCGTTCATAGCCAAAATAAAGACAAGGCGAGCGTTATGCTTAACGAGTTGCGCACAGCGGTACAGCAAGACGTCAACGTCTTTGACGTGCTAATGGAAGCGTCGCGTTATTGTTCACTAGGGCAAATCACCGATACGTTCTTTGAAGTCGGCGGCCAGTACCGTCGGAATATGTAGGGTTGACTCTGAGTTTTAATATAAAAAGGCATCACTTTAGCGAGGCTTTTTTATAGAGTTGATGGGGGGCTAAAAATCGTGGCATCAATATTGCTTTATATTCCGTATTAATTATTGGCAATTCGGAGATGCGATTATGGAAATACCTGTGGGGCTAAATTTGTCGTTAGGCAAGTCACCCGGTAGTTTAAACGAGTCTGCAGTCGGCGGTTCAAAATCATCGAACGATGGTGGTTTTTCTGAGCACTTTGAAGATAATGTAAATCGCCTAAAAGGTGTGAGAAAACAAACGAATACGGTCAGTTCTAATCGACCTGAAGAGCCCGTTACTCAAAAGCCTTCTGCGGTTTCCAAGGCCGACTCAAAACAAACGCCTGAACAAGCTAAGGCGGATCTATCTGAGTTACCGGCGGGTTTAGAAACGCTACTGCAAGAGGATGGCCTGGTAGAGCAAACGCCCGGTTTATTACACGCGATTCAGGTTATTTCTGATAAGCGAGGAATAAGTGCAAACGCTGACATTTCGGCCGAAAGCGGCAAAGTTTTGCCACTGTCGGAAGAACTTGATGTGCTGCCTGGCGATGAAGTGGTGGCTAATTTAAATGCTTTAAATAAAGATATTCACTTTGACCCATTAAGCCAGCTGAACGAATCGACTGCACACGCAGCGTCGTTTACCGCCGCGAACTTTAGCGATCAAAAAGGTACATTTAACGTTAAAAATAGCGTCACAGATTTTTTTAATGCGTCCAGCTCGGCATTATCTTTGGATAAGTCAGAGGCTATTAGTATTTCCGAAGTGATCATTGATAAAGTGCTTAAGTCGTCGCCTGAGATCAATTTAGCGGCTAGCTTAAGTAAAGATGCTATTTTGACTAAGACATCGGTAAATGGAGAATCGTTATTAAATAATGTGTCAAATATAGCTGCTGCAAATCAGCAACTGCCAGCTTCGCAGGTATTAGCGGATAAACCGATGCTGCAACTAGAAACTCCGATGGGTAATGCGCGCTGGGGGCAGGATTTTAATCAACGCGTACAATGGATGGTGGGGCAATCGATGAACGGTGCGCAAATTCGACTGACCCCTCAGCATATGGGACCGGTTGAAGTGCGTATTCACGTACAAAATGACCAGACCACTATATCTTTTACCGCACAACACGGCGCGACAAGAGAGGCTATTGACGCCGCCTTACCAAAATTACGTGATATGTTGAGCGAACAAAATATCAACCTGGTTGACGTGGATATTTCTCAGCACTCTTTTGCAGAGCAAAGAGATCAGCAGGCCTTGAATAAAGACAATGATCAATCAGCTAGCTCAGTTGAACCTGATCAAGAAGAATCGCTCTTCAATCAGGCGTCTAATGGTCAGCAACGTGTCTATAGCGGGTTGTTCAGTGATTTTGCTTAGATTTTAGCAAACGCCTTTAAGCCGATAGTTAAAAAACGCCCTCAATAAAATGGTTTATTGAGGGCGGTTTTTAACGTGGATGAGACTATGGAATGAAAAATCATCTGTTATTATGTTCAATCAACGGATTAATGATTAGGAACCAAGATGTTACAAATCAAACACTTTATTGACGGCGAATTTGTCGATGTTCGAACTGGACAACGTTTTGATAAACGTTCCCCCGTCGATAACCGCATTATTGCCCAGGTCTCCGAAGCAGGGCGCGGCGAGGTGGATCGTGCCGTGAAGGCTGCACGCACCGCCTTTAATGGTGAATGGGGTGCGTTTAGTATGGAACAACGGGTTGATTTGCTATACGGCGTTGCGAATGAAATTACGCGACGCTTTGACGACTTTGTAGAGGCAGAAATGGCCGATACCGGTCAGCCTAAAGCAATTATGACGCATGCGTTTATTCCACGTGGTGCGGCAAACTTTAAGGTATTTGCAGACGTGATTAAAAACGTTCCGTCGGAGTCATTTCAAACGACTACGCCGGATGGTTTGGGAGCAATTAATTACGCCATACGCGTACCGAAAGGCGTTATCGGCGTTATTTCGCCGTGGAATGCGCCGTTCTTATTAATGACCTGGAAGGTCGGCCCCGCCCTGGCCTGCGGCAATACCGTGGTGGTAAAGCCGTCTGAAGAAACGCCGTTGACGGCGAGTTTATTAGGTGAAGTGATGAATACCGTGGGTATACCGAAAGGTGTTTTTAATGTGGTACACGGCTTCGGCCCTGATTCTACGGGTGAATTTTTAACCCATCATCCCGACGTGGACGCGATTACCTTTACCGGTGAAACGCGCACGGGCACTGCGATTATGAAAGCGGCGGCGGAGGGGATGCGTGACGTGTCCTTTGAGTTGGGCGGCAAGAACGCGGGTATTGTGTTTGCAGA
The DNA here is from genome assembly GCA_047634535.1 of Cycloclasticus sp. Taxonomy (GTDB): domain Bacteria; phylum Pseudomonadota; class Gammaproteobacteria; order Methylococcales; family Cycloclasticaceae; genus Cycloclasticus. The sequence continues at coordinate 1,679 of JBLIAQ010000103.1, read as the reverse complement.
TTGCGACTTTGAAAAGGCCGTTGACGGTATTTATCGTTCATCGTTTCTTAACTCTGGTCAGGTTTGTTTAGGCACGGAGCGAGTGTATGTCGAACGGCCGATTTTTGAGCAATTTGTCGCGGCATTAAAAAACAAGGTAGAAAAAGTTAGACACGGACGGCCCGATGATCCCGAGGCAAACTTTGGCCCGATGATCAGTCATGAACACCAACAAAAGGTCCTGTCGTACTATAAAAAAGCGGTTGAGGAAGGCGCGACCGTTGTCATTGGTGGCGGCGTACCAACAATGCCCGATGAACTGGTGTCGGGTTCCTGGGTAGAACCAACGATCTGGACGGGCTTGAATGAAAATGCAACGGTAATGAAGGAAGAAGTCTTTGGCCCTTGCTGTCATATTGCGCCGTTTGATGATGAGCAGGAAGTTATTCGCCTGGCGAACGATACGGCTTATGGCTTATCGACCACTATTTGGACAAAAGACCTGTCACGCGCGCATAAAGTGGCTGCGCGTGTAGAAGTAGGTATTACTTGGATTAATAGCTGGTTTTTGCGTGACCTTAGAACAGCCTTTGGTGGTTCAAAACAATCGGGTATTGGCCGTGAAGGCGGTGTTCATTCCTTAGAGTTTTATACCGAGACGCGTAATATTTGCGTAAAACTGTAACTATATGATGGTGAAAAATGGATATCCTGGTTTATTAAGGCGTGTTTTCTATGGAGTTCAGAATAGCGTCTTTTTGCCTTAATACTTTTTTGACCTCTTTCGTGAAGTTATTAAGGGCGCTGGGTATTTGCTCGCTACTTCGTTCCCGCAAATGTATTTCAAGTTGTTTTGAGGCTATCTTAAGCAATGGCGTGCCGCAATAGGCGCAAGAACCCTGAACCTTATGAACAGTATCGGCGGCACTTTCGTAATTACTTAGTCCAATATCAGCCGAAATACTGATCAGCTGTTCAGGCAGTTCGTCAAAAAATTTATTGAGTATAAAAGTCATTAATTTCTTATCCGCTTTCATACTGGTTTTTGCTGCATCGTAATCAAAAATATCGACTTCCGAAGGTTTGTCGAGTGCTATAAGGGGCGAGGAAAAAGGCTTTGCTTTGTAATCGTGCTCATCTATAAGTTTCACAATCAACTTAAAAAACTCACTCCGATCAATAGGCTTAACCAGGTAGCCGTCAAAGGAACTGATATGGTGAGCCCTTTCAACACCGGAAGTAATATGTGCGGTAATAGCGATAGCGGGTGTCTTATAGTTGAGGTGTTGAGGGTCATTACGAATCTCGCGTAGCGCCTCGTTACCCATTTTAAAAGGCATTCTTAAGTCCAACAGCATTAAATCAAACCGCTCGGCGCCGGCAAGATCAAGGGCCTGTTGGCCATCATTCGCGCATAGAACACGAGCGTTTTGCTCTTCTAACAGATGAGTTAATAATAGTCTATTTATTTCATTGTCATCTGCTACCAATACGGTTAAACGGGACAGGTCTGGTAGCGCTTGTTCAGGGTCATCTGGCTTTGTTAAGTCATCGTAATTTTCATCCACGTTGCTGAACGGCAATGAAAAGCAAAATACTGAGCCCTCGCCTAAAACGCTCGTTACACTAATTGAGCCGTTGAGTGCGTCTAAAATATGCTTTGTTATCACCAGGCCCAGGCCGGTGCCTTTCTGGCCAGT
>JBLIAQ010000102.1:0-6501 GCA_047634535.1 Cycloclasticus sp. | reverse complement strand
AGCACGTGTCAGGGATATTGAGAGTAAACTGGGTAACGCACAAATTATTGACGTTGCAAAATTAAACGCAAATGGCAAAGTGGTATTTGGTTGTACGGTAGAACTTGAAAACATTGAGACGGAAGCCATCATTATATATACCATTGTTGGCGAAGACGAAGCGGACATTAAGAACAATTTAATATCCTACGCGTCGCCATTTGCGAAGGCGTTGATCGGTAAAGAAGAGGGTGATATCGCGCAAGTGCTTGCGCCTGGTGGAGTTAGCGAGTACGAAATTACCCTGGTTCGTTACGAGTAATTCTTTTTATCAGGGTTTTCTCTGAAAAAAACGGCTATCGAGCCGATCGTCTGGATAATATCTGAGTGGGTTTTATTGGCGATTTTTTGGATAATGAGTGTTTTTTCATCTCGATCTTCGGCCGACACTTTTACTTTTATCAACTCGTGATGCTTGATGGCTAACTCAATCTCATCTAGTACAGCATTAGTAAGGCCAGATTGACCTAATCGAACCACGGGGTTTAAACCATGGGCGTGTGCTTTTAGCTTTTTCTTCTGTGGGTTTGATAATGGCATTGAATGTGGTGATGTGTATTGAATCAGGTCGCGCATTTTACACTTAAAGCACGCTTAAGTGGAATATGAAGTATTTTGATTAAACAAAATGTTTTACCCCGTGTTGGTAAAAACGATTATTAATATGACTTGAATGACAAAACATAAGAATAAACAAAACTGGCTAGACGAACATTTTAACGATGAATACGTAAAAAAAGCGCAACAAATGGGTCTGAGATCACGTGCGGTCTTTAAGCTAGAAGAAATTGATACAAAAGATAAATTGTTACGCCCGAACCAGATCGTCGTAGATTTAGGCGCTGCGCCAGGCGGCTGGTCAGAGTATGCGCGTAATAAAGTCACCGCAAAGGGCCAGGTTATCGCTCTGGACTTGCTCGATATTGAACCGATAGAAGGTGTGGACTTTATTAAAGGCGATTTTAGTGATGATGCAGTGTTTGAGCAGTTGCAATCACTGATCAATAACCAAGCAGTAGACCTTGTTTTATCTGATATTGCCCCTAATATGAGTGGCAATAAGGGAATTGATCAGCCGAAATCAATATACTTAGCCGAATTGGCGCTAGATTTTGCAAAAAATTGTTTGGTTAAAAAAGGTGTTTTTTTAATCAAGCTTTTTCAGGGTGAGGGCTTTGATCAGTACGTTTTAGAGGCCAAACAGGTGTTTGATAAAGTTATTATACGTAAACCTAAAGCCTCGCGAGCTCGTAGCCGAGAGGTTTACCTTTTGGCTAAAGGCTTGAAATTGTAGTAACCTGACACCATATTAAGTGTTGAACGAATTGTATGAATAAAAGTCAGTGTAATGAATGTTGTGACAAACGTAACGAAGGAGTATCGCTTTGAACGAAATGGTTAAAAATATAATAATGTGGGTGGTGATAGCCTTCGTATTGATGTCTGTATTTAATAACTTTGGCGGGTCTAAACAAAAATCTAGTACGGCTTTGAGCTACTCTCAGTTCATTAATTCTGTTAATGCCGGTCAGATAAGCAAGGTATCAATAGATGGTCCCACTATTGTTGGCCAAACGAGCGCAGGAGAGAATTTCACCACACGCAGCCCCGGTGATATTCATCTGGTAGACGATCTATTGAAAAATGGCGTTGAAATTGTTGCTAAAGAGCCAGAACAACAGTCATTCCTCATGTCGATACTCATTTCGTGGTTCCCCATGTTGCTACTGATAGGTGTTTGGATATTTTTTATGCGTCAAATGCAAGGTGGCGCTGGTGGCGGAGGGCGTGGCGCGATGTCTTTCGGTAAAAGTAAGGCTAAATTACTCTCAGAAGACGAAATAAAAATAACTTTCGACGACGTCGCTGGCGTACAAGAAGCAAAAGAAGAAGTGGTTGAGGTGGTTGAATTTTTACGCGATCCTAGTAAATTCCAAAAACTAGGCGGCATGATTCCTCGTGGTGTTTTAATGTCTGGTTCGCCAGGAACGGGTAAAACGTTGCTAGCTAAAGCTATTGCCGGCGAAGCTAAGGTGCCTTTTTTCAGTATTTCGGGCTCAGACTTTGTTGAAATGTTCGTTGGTGTTGGTGCTTCGCGTGTTCGAGATATGTTTGAACAAGCTAAAAAAAGTGCACCGTGTATCATTTTTATCGATGAGATAGACGCCGTAGGTCGTTCTCGTGGTGTTGGTATGGGCGGAGGCAATGACGAGCGTGAGCAAACATTGAATCAATTATTGGTGGAAATGGATGGTTTTTCTGGCAATGAAGGCGTTATCGTTATCGCGGCCACTAACCGTCCTGATGTATTGGATCCGGCGTTGCTTCGTCCTGGTCGTTTTGACCGTCAGGTTGTTGTGCCATTACCCGATATCAGAGGGCGTGAGCAAATTTTAAAAGTACACCTTAAAAAAGTCCCAATAGGTGACAGTGTAAAACCAGGTTTAATTGCTAGAGGAACGCCAGGCTTTTCTGGCGCTGATTTGGCGAACCTGGTTAATGAAGCTGCTTTATTTGCTGCGCGTGCGAATAAAAAAACGGTGGATATGAATGATATGGAACAAGCCAAGGATAAAGTGATGATGGGTGCAGAGCGCCGTTCCATGGTGATGAGTGAAGACGACAAAAAATGTACGGCCTATCACGAATCGGGTCACGCTATTGTTGGTCGACTTGTGCCAGAACACGATCCTGTATATAAGGTAACCATTATTCCTCGCGGACGCGCATTGGGTGTAACGATGTTTTTACCCGAGCGCGATCACATTAGTATCAGTAAACGTAAGCTAGAAAGTCAGTTGTCTAGCTTATACGGCGGACGACTCGCTGAAGAAATCATCTTTGGTGAAGAGGCGGTAACGACGGGTGCTTCAAATGACATTGAACGCGCGTCAGCGATCGCCAGAAATATGGTGACGCAGTGGGGCTTTTCGGAAAAATTAGGCCCACTGAGCTATGGTCAGGACGAAAATGCGATGGGTTATTCCGGTGGTAATACGAAAATGATTTCGGATGAAACCAATCACCAAATTAATGGAGAGGTTCGAGCACTCATCGAAAGAAACTATACACGTGCAAAAAAATTATTGAATGACAATATTGATATTCTGCACGCCATGACAGAAGCGTTAATGAAGTATGAAACACTAGATAGTGATCAGCTTGATCAATTAATGGCGCGCACGCCCGTTCAGCCTCCCAAGGATTGGGAAGACCTGGACGAGTCAGGATCTGGCGACGTATCGACAGTGGATAAAGCGAAAGATGAGCCGAAAAAGGATCCTAAACCAACCGTTGGTGGGGCAGCTGAACAACCTTAATCCTGGGTTAGCTAACGTTAGCCAATTTTTATCATCAACGAGCCCCCATATTATGGGGGTTCTTAATATTACCCCCGACTCTTTTTCTGACGGAGGTTGCTTTAACTCGGTGGATGAAGCCGCTTCTCAAGCTATTAAAATGGTCGAGGCCGGTGCTTCGATTATTGACATAGGTGGTGAATCAACGCGCCCTGGTGCAACGCCCGTTGCTGTTAAAGAAGAGTTAAACAGAGTGATACCGGTAATTAGGGCTATTCGCTCAAGATCAAATGTTCTTATCTCCATTGATACGAGTAAGCCTGAGGTAATGCAACAGGCGGTTGACGTAGGGGCAAATATTATTAATGATATTTATGCGCTTAGGCAAACAGGTGCAATTGAGATGGCTGCTTTATTACAGGTGCCAGTTTGTTTGATGCATATGCAGGATAAACCGGAGACAATGCAACTGAACCCGAAATACGCGAAGGTGGTAGACGAAGTGAAGGCGTTTTTTGATGAGCGGATTAAGGCTTGTGAAGAAGCAGGAATTAACCGTGATAAAATTATACTGGACCCCGGTTTTGGCTTCGGTAAAACCTTAGCGCATAACCTTAGCCTATTAAAACATTTGGAATCCTTTAAAGAGTACCATTGTCCGTTATTAGCTGGCCTCTCAAGAAAGTCGATGTTTGGGCTGCTGCTGGATAAACCGGTTGAAGAGCGCGCATTAGCTAGCGTTACGTCGGCGTTATTGGCGGTGATGAATGGAGCTTCAATTGTTCGGGTGCACGATGTGGCAGAAACCGCAGAAGTGCTAAAAATTTATAATGCGATTCAAAACGCAGATTGAAATAATTATGACAAAAAAATATTTTGGAACAGATGGCATACGGGGTGAAGTTGGAAAAGGTCCAATTACGCCAGAGTTTATGCTAAAGCTCGGCTGGGCAGCGGGTAAAGTGTTTGCGCAACAGGGGCGTTGCAAAATTGTCATCGGTAAAGATACCCGGAAATCGGGCTATATGTTTGAGTCTGCGCTTGAAGCCGGTTTAGTGGCTGCTGGGGCGGATGTTCAATTATTGGGGCCCATGCCGACTCCGGGAATTGCCTACTTAATTAGAACTCTACGGGCTAATGCAGGCATCGTAATAAGCGCTTCACATAATCCTCATTTTGATAATGGTATTAAGTTTTTCTCCAGTGAAGGTAAGAAATTGCCGGATGAAATTGAATACGCAATTGAAAAAAAGTTAGCTGAGCCACTCGTCGTGGTTGATTCATCTAGGTTAGGTAAGGCCAGTCGAATTGACGATGCAGCTGGGCGCTATATAGAATTTTGTAAAAGCTCCATCCCACCCATGATGGATTTGTCCGGCATGAAAATGGTAGTTGATTGCGCGCACGGAGCAACGTATCACATCGCACCTTTTGTTTTTGAAGAGCTAGGTGCAGAAGTTATAAAAATTGGTGTTGAGCCCGATGGAATAAACATTAATGATGATTGCGGTGCAACAAAACCGGCGGCGCTTCAAACAGCGGTGTTAGCCAATGCCGCAGACTTTGGCGTTGCGCTGGATGGTGATGGCGACCGATTAATAATGGTGGACCATCTCGGTGAAGTGCTTGATGGTGACGAGATTATGTATATCATAGCTAAGGCCCGATTGGCTAAAGGCAATCTTGGGCCAGCAGTAGTCGGTACACAGATGACTAATCTGGGTGTCGAACACGCATTAAACAGGCTGGGTATTGATTTATTGAGATCAGCGGTGGGGGATCGGCACGTTATCCAGTTAATGAATGAGTCCGGTGCTATTTTGGGCGGCGAGGGTTCAGGGCATATTATTTGCGCGGATAGAACGACCACGGGTGATGGTATTATCGCGGCATTACAGGTTCTTGAAGCCGTGTCCCGCGAATCTAAAACGTTACATGAATTAAAAATAGATATACAAAAATACCCTCAGTGCATGATCAACGTTAGTCTCAATGGTAACGGAAAGTTTGTTGTCAACGAGGATGTTGAAAAAGCCGTTAAAGCGGTCGAAGAAACCCTCAACGGAACTGGCCGGGTGTTGTTAAGACCATCCGGTACTGAACCGCTAGTGCGTGTAATGGTCGAAGGTGAGGATTTAAAGTTGGTCGAGTCATTAGCATTACAACTGAGTAAAACGGTTGAGCGTATACTCAGCGCTTAGATCCTCGGTGCAGATTATTTTAAACGTCAATAATATTGATTTATTCGCAAATACTCGCTACTCTTCCTCGTTTTTAGCGTGAGAAGTACGATGCGTAAGCCACTCGTTGTTGGTAATTGGAAAATGAATGGTTCACTGAAGCTAACTGGTGCTCTTTTACGTGCCATAGAAGGCGGTATTAATGATAAAATATCGAGCGAAGTGGGTGTCTGTGTTCCATTCGTATACATTGCCTTAGCTATTGATACGGTAGATGCTACAAGGCTAACAATCGGTGCTCAAACTGTCTCAGAGTTCGAGTCGGGTGCGTACACCGGAGAAATTTCCGCCAGCATGTTAGCCGAATTAGCTTGCCGCTGGGTGTTAGTTGGGCACTCAGAAAGGCGAATGCTTTTTAATGAAAGCAATCAGGCGTTAGTAGCTAAGGTATTAGCGGCGCAACGTGCTGGTCTAATGCCGATTTATTGTGTCGGTGAAAGCGAAGCTGATTATCAAAGCGGTAAAACGCTTAACGTCATTAATGAGCAGGTAGGCGCTTTATTGAATAATAAAGCGGTCAATTTGAATCAGTTAGTGTTGGCTTACGAGCCGGTGTGGGCCATTGGTACAGGTTTAACGGCATCACCAGAAGAGGCGCAACAGGCACACGTTTTTATTCGTGGCTTAGTAAGAGAGAAAGCAGGGGATCTGGCGGATAAAGTCAGAATTCTGTACGGTGGAAGTGTTAACCCAGGCAATGCATCACCGTTGTTTGAACAAGAAGATATCGACGGTGGTTTGATAGGCGGGGCGTCATTGGATGCTGACGCTTTTATTTCAATTTGCCAAAAGGCATAAAAGGATAAGTTTATGAGTTTGTTTGCAATAGTTTTATCGATACACGTGTTAATTGCTGTGTTGATGGTGGGTCTGATTTTAATTCAACACGGTAAAGGTGCGGACGCAGGCGCTGCATTTGGTAG
>JBLIAQ010000101.1:0-6559 GCA_047634535.1 Cycloclasticus sp. | reverse complement strand
TTTAGTTAAGCCGTATTGGAGTGAACATGGTTGATTTGTCTGTAACCGACATAGAAAGTAAGTTAAAAGAGTTTATTGATCCTTTAACGGGGCAAAGCATTTTGACCGCTAAAGCATTAAAAAACTTGACCTTAGTCAATGGCGAACTTAAGGTTGAGATTGTTCTCGGTTATCCGGCGGCGGGCATTAAAGACCAGTTGACGACTGAGATTGCTGAACATTTGAAACAGCTTGACGGCGTTAAAAGCGTGGATGTCACCGTTTCCTGGGTGGTTAAGCCACACGCCGTTCAAAAAGGCGTTAAGCCGATGAATGGCGTGAAAAACATGATTGCCGTAGCGTCTGGTAAAGGCGGGGTTGGCAAGTCCACAACGTCGGTCAATTTGGCGCTGGCATTACTCGCTGAAGGTGCGCGAGTCGGGATTCTCGATGCGGATATTTATGGCCCTAGCCAGCCGACCATGCTGGGAATACAGGGCCGACCTAGTTCACCCGATGGTAGAAGTATACAGCCTATGGAAGGGCATGGCCTTCAAGTGATGTCGGTCGGCTTTTTAGTTGACGCCGATACGCCGATGATTTTACGCGGCCCGATGGTCACTCAAGCGCTGGGACAGTTATTAAACGATACCAATTGGGATGATCTCGACTACCTGATTATCGATATGCCTCCGGGTACTGGTGATATTCATTTAACGCTGGCACAAACGGTACCCGTCACCGGTTCGGTGATTGTAACGACACCACAGGATATTGCCTTGATCGATGCTAAAAAAGGTTTGAAAATGTTCGAGAAAGTGAATATTCCGGTATTGGGCTTGATTGAGAATATGAGTCTGCATATTTGTTCTAACTGCGGCCATGAAGAAGCAATTTTTGGCCAGGGCGGTGGCGAACTAATGGCGCAGGAATACGGTGTAGAGTTTTTGGGTGCCTTACCATTGGATTTGTCTATTCGAATCAGTACCGATAGTGGTACGCCGACGGTTGCCGCGGATCCAGAGAGCCAAATTTCAAGTATTTACAGAGGCATGGCTAGAAAGTTAGCGGCCACTTTATCAGTTAAAGCAAAAGACTTTAGCGGTAAAATTCCAAATATTGTCATTAAATAAACAGGATTAACGATGGGTATTAAGTCAGATGGTTGGATTCGCCGCATGGCGCAAGAACACAATATGATCGAACCGTTTGAGGCGGGTCAGGTGCGTAATTCGGATGCTGGGAGAGTTATTTCATATGGCACGTCGAGTTATGGCTACGATATTCGCTGTTCGGATGAATTTAAAATTTTCACTAATATTAATTCTGCCATTGTTGATCCAAAAAACTTTGACTCTAATAGTTTTGTCGATATCAAGTCGGACGTTTGTATTATTCCACCGAATTCATTCGCCCTGGCCAGAACGGTTGAGTATCTGAAAATACCACGTGACGTATTGACGATTTGTTTAGGTAAGTCGACCTATGCGCGCTGCGGCATTATCGTCAATGTGACCCCGTTAGAGCCCGAATGGGAAGGACACGTTACCCTGGAATTTTCGAACACAACGCCGTTACCGGCAAAAATTTATGCCAACGAAGGCGTCGCGCAAATCTTGTTTTTAGGCGCCGATGAAATTTGTGAAACCTCGTACGGCGATCGCGGTGGAAAATATCAAGGGCAAACCGGGGTAACGCTTCCGAAGGCGTAATATTATTTGTCGAAGGTTACTTTTTCCAGGCGCATTTCAAACGTGCCGTAGCTCTTTTTACGCTTTAGTAGTATCGGTAAATTGTGTAATTCGCTAGCGCACCAATAGTAGGTAATCAACGGCTTATCGTCCTTTTTTCGAGCCAGTTTAGTGGTCTCGTATAGCCGTCCATTCAGGCTTATTTTTTCACTACCCAGCCGAGTAAAAACGAAGTTTTTTAGCCGGCCGCCGTCGGCAACCGAGTACTGTAAGGAGTGATCTGTTTCGACGTCTTGCATCAGCGCGATTTGCATCAGCGCTTTATCGAGCACGCCATCTTTAATAGACAAATTCCAATCATGCCCTTCGGTTGAATTGGTTACCGTTGATTTTAGCCAGTCAAAGCGTAGGCTAATGTCTTTTTGCGAGTCGCCTAGTTCAGCGCTATATCGATATGTCAGTGGGCGTATACGCCCATCCGGGGCGTCAAACTCACTGATTTCTACCACGTCGTCGTCACGAATAAATGATAGTAAGCCACTGGTTTTTGTAGAAGAAGACAGTTGGTAGAGGCCGTTGTTTAGTTTTTTCACGGCTAGATCAACGTGCCCTATTTCGATGTCATTATGCCTTAGGGTGTATTCGGCTTTAAACGTGGGGACTTTAAAGTTGGCTGCCAGGACTGGCGTAAAAACCAACATAAAATAAAAGCCAAAAGAATAATAAATGAATTTTTTGTTAAGTAAATTCATAGGCTTTGTTACATGTAATCCATTACCACTGGGCCGCGCATCTTTTTTCCGTCCATATAAATTTGATCATTGTCGAGCTTGATGCGGCCCTCAGCTAGCCAGCTAATAGCAGTCGGGTAAATAAGGTGTTCTTTAACTTTTACACGAAGCTCAAGGCTTTCAACGGTATCGTTGGGTAATACGGGCAGTCGTGCCTGTAATAAAATAGGACCGCTATCTAATTCAGTATTTACAAAGTGTACGCTGCTACCGTGCAAAGGTTCGCCATCATCCATGACACGTTGATGGCTATGGGTACCTTTATACTTGGGTAGCAATGAAGGGTGAATATTTATCAGTTTACCGTAATAGTGATGCACAAAATCGTCACTCAGTATGCGCATAAAGCCGGCTAATACCACCAGATCGGGCTGATAGTTATCGATCAGTTTTTTTAGATCCTGGTCAAAGGCTTCGCGAGAGGAGTAGGCCGAGTGCTCCAGCACGTGGGTTGGAATATTGGCTTCTTTCGCCCGTGTCAGGCCTTGTACGTTGGGTTTGTTGCTAATAACTGCCGACAGTGTGGCTGGTAATTTGGCATCAATGATCGATTGCAGGGTGGTGCCAGAGCCAGACAGTAAAACGACGATACGGTAGTCAGTTTTCATTGTGTATTATTGGTAGTTGACCAGAGGCTCACCATCTGCGTGAGCGATATGACCGATAATAAAAGCAGACTCTCCACTATGTTTTAGTTGTTCCAGTACGGCGTCGACGCCATGGCTGGGAACGCACACCACCATGCCAATACCACAGTTAAACGTTTTCAGCATTTCGTCGTCAGTGATATTACCCTGTTGCTGCAACCAGTCGAAAATGGCGGGTTTAGGCCAGCTGCCTAGTGTTACATTCGCCACGGTGTTGTCAGGCAATACGCGCGGCAGGTTTTCTGTGATGCCGCCACCGGTAATATGAGCCAGTGCGTGGACGGGATGTTTAGCGATAAGGTCCAGTAAGGGCTTGACATAAATGCGAGTCGGTTCGAGTAAGGCTTGCGTTAGTGGTATGTCGTCCAGCATTTGGTCCAGGTCGGCTTGCAATTCAATCACTTTTCTAATCAGTGAATAACCATTCGAATGTGCGCCAGATGATGCGAGGCCAATTAACACGTCACCGGGAGCTACTTTTGAACCATCAATAACACGGTCTTTTTCAACGATGCCGACACTAAAACCGGCAAGGTCGTAATCACCGCCTTCATACATGCCAGGCATTTCGGCCGTTTCACCACCTACCAGGGCGGCCCCTGCTAGTTCGCAGCCTTTGCCGATGCCTGAAATAACAGCAGTTGCAACGTCAAGATCCAGTTTTCCCGTTGCATAGTAATCGAGAAAAAACAGAGGTTCTGCACCCGTGACAATGATGTCATTGACGCACATCGCAACGAGATCAATACCGATGGTGTCGTGCTGATTAAGCATCATGGCGAGCTTGAGTTTTGTACCTACGCCATCTGTGCCTGAAACGAGGATAGGTTTTTTGTAACGATCTAGTGGTAGCTCAAACAACGAACCGAAACCACCGAGTCCGGACATAACGCCGGGTCGTGTTGTACGTTTTGCTATCGGTTTTATGCGCTCGACGAGTTGAGCCCCGGCATCAATATCAACGCCAGCTGCTTTATAACTCAGGCTATTTTTGGAATCACTCAAGGGCTGCTCTTTACAATTGAAAAAGTAGGATTATATCAGTTGAGTTAATTGTTGGCAGTATTAGGGCTAACTATATTATGCTATAGCCTATGTTAATGAGGGTTACGATGCGTTATTTATTAAGTATTATCTTGTTTTTAGTCACCGGACCATCGCTAGCGGTTCAGATCAATGACTTATATAGCGCCACCGTTGCGGTAGATGACCAGTCGTTGCCGGCACGCAATACGGCGATTAACGTAGCGTTTAAAAAGGTGCTGCAAAAGGTGTCTGGAAGAGCGAGTGTTTTGGCTAATACGTCAATATCGACGGCATTATTAAACGTGGGCTCTTATGTTGACCAGTTTCAGTATAAAAAAACCGCTGATGATTATTCCGGTTACTGGCTAACCGTAAGTTTTCAGAAAGCGGCTATAGATAAATTTATGCAACAGCATGAGGTGCCCGTCTGGGGTAGTAATCGACCAGATATTTTGCTATGGCTTGCAGTGGAGGATGGTGATTCGCGTTACGTTCTCGATGAGGATAGAGCGGGTTTATTGTCGTTGTTTAAAAAAAAGGCGGCCGACACAGGCCTGGCCGTTACTGTGCCATTATTTGATTTAAAAGACCATGCGTCTGTTGGGTTTGGTGACGTTTGGGGAGGGCGGTCAGATAAAATCTGGCAGGCATCCCAGCGTTATGGTGCTAAGCAAGTGCTGTTTGGTCGGTTACAAAAAGAAACCGCTAATACCTGGCGCTTAAATTGGAACCTAATCAATGCTCAGGGTTCATACAATGAACTCAGCCAGCCAGCAACCTTAGAGGGCGTTTTGCAGATGGGCTTAACCAGCGTGTCAGAACGTTTGGCAAATATTTATGCGCCTCGTGGGACGGTAGTAAAAAACCAGGTGATTGTTGAAGTAAATGGCGTAAAAGATTTAGCTCAATTTGTTCGAGTAACCGAATATTTATCCTCACTGGACAAGGTTGATCAGCTCGAATGGTTGCAAGTGGCGGGTTCTAAAGTAGTGCTCGAACTGAGTGTGTCAGGAGACGTGGATGTATTAAAAAGCATTATCGCCTTAAATACGGTGCTATTGCCGGACGCGCCACCAGCGCAAACGCAAGTCATCAACGCGGCAGACGCAATAAACGAAGCCCCTCGCCAGCCGTTAGCTCAAACGTTCTATTACAAAGTAGATTAGATGACGCGGAAAGATATTCCCAACCTGATTAGCATTTTAAGAATAATACTGGTCGTGCCCATCGTTTATTTTTTATTTAGGGGCGATTATTTTTTAACGTTGGTGCTCTTTGTCATAGCGGGAGTGTCGGACGCCTTAGATGGCTTTTTGGCTAAAAGATTTGGCTGGACTAGCCGGCTGGGTTCATTGCTTGACCCCTTGGCGGACAAGTTTTTGCTGGTATCCTGTTTTCTAGTTTTTGTCTTTCTCGGGCTGATGCCAACATGGCTGTTTGCGATGATTGTACTACGCGACTTAATCGTCGCGTTTGGCGCGTTGCTATATCACCTTAAGATTGAGAAATTTTGCGGTGAGCCGCCCTTTTCCAGTAAGTTAAATACCACCTTTCAAATCGTTTATCTGGTTATGTTGATCTCCAGTCAGGGTATTATCGAGCTGCCGATGAGCTGGATGGTTGTTGTATTATATGCAGTGGCGGCTACAACGATGATCAGTGGGCTGGAATATATTTGGGTTTGGGGGTTGAAGGCCTGGAATGCCAGATTGAAGGAGAAAAATGCACAACAATAATAAATACGGCTTATTATTTATAGCGTTAGTGGGCATTATCTATGTGCTTTCGCCTATTTTAACGCCCTTCCTTATCGCCGCATTACTGGCGTATTTGGGCGCCCCATTGGTCTCGCGGCTGGAGAAAATTAAGTGGCCACGTACATTGGCGGTGGCGGTCGTTTTCGCGGTTATTTTTGTCGTACTGGTAGTGGGACTTGTGGTCTTACTGCCTTTAGTAGAACAACAAATAGCCAGCCTGATCGAAAAAGTGCCAGCGATAATAAACTGGATGAAAGTAACGGCTTTGCCGTGGTTGCAAGTTCGCCTCGCCGTTTTCGGTCAGATTGACGTCGACAAAGTACAGCAAGCCTTACAGGATAATTTAGGTGGCGCCGGCAGCGTGGCAATAAACGTCATCAGTTCTATAAGCTCATCGGGAATGGCATTTTTAGCGGGCCTTGCCAACGTAGTATTGATTCCGGTGGTGACGTTTTATTTGCTGCGAGACTGGGACGACCTCATCGTTAAAATCCATGACGCGTTTCCGCGTCGAATTGAAAAGCGGGTAAACGGTATCGCAAAAGAAGTGGATGTCGTCTTAGCGGCCTTTTTTAAAGGCCAAATTTTAGTGATGCTTTGTTTGGCCGTTATTTATTACGCGGGCTTGAGTGTGGTTGGTTTAGAATTCGCTTTATTAATTGCCTTGA
>JBLIAQ010000100.1:0-6577 GCA_047634535.1 Cycloclasticus sp. | reverse complement strand
GTTAGGCCTTTGGGCAGATCATCAATCAGCACGAAGGCTTTCGGCACTTCAAACTTTGCCATTTTAGATTTGCTAAACGCGATGACCTCTTCGGCATTAAACTCATCTTTTTTCGTTGGAATAATCACCGCTACCACCGCTTCGTCCCATTCTGGATGAGGAACGCCAACGACGGCTACTTCCTTAATCTGCGGGTGCTCGTCGAGTACATTTTCCACCATGCTTGGGAATACATTCGCCGAACCGGTAATGATGAGGTTATTTTTACGATCGGTTAGGTACAGGAAGCCTTCCTCGTCCAAATAACCCATATCGTTGGTCTGTAGCCAACCATTTTGCAGAGCCTCTGCCGTTTGCTCTTTAAGCCCTAAATAACCGAGCATTAAGGCGTCTGACTTCAGCCAAACTTCACCCACGGTATCGACGGGGCAGAGAGACCCCTTTTCTTCGCGAATTTCGATGTCAAAATGCAGAAACGCTCGTCCACACGATTTAAGCAAGTGCGGTTCGTCAGCCAGCCCTCGCCGGGTATCTTCTGGCTGCATAATGCTAATCCAGCCACCAGTTGCCTCGGTCGCGCCGTATAGTTGCGCCAAATCGCACTTGAATACCTCATCCGCTTTACGAATCAGTTGCGGCGTAGCCGGTGAAGAACCGTAGGTAATCAAACGTAAGCTTGGTAGGGTAATGCCTTCGTCTTCTATAATTTCGATCAGGCGACGCATAATCAGCGGCACCATAATGGTAGCGGTTACCTTGTATCGATTTACAAAGGTGAGGAATTGATGCGGATCGAAATCGCCATTCGGTAAAATCGATGGCATGCCGTTAACACAATTCATCGACACGAGCACAAAGGTAATCCAGGCCGAAGAGGTCGGTGCAAACCAGACGTCATCGTGCTTTAAACCGATATTTAATACCGTGTGTACCATCGCTTCACGCAGACCCTGCTGTGATATCAGCACACCCTTCGGCGAACCAGTTGTACCCGAGGTGTAACTGATAGCCGCAACGTCTTTTTCAGCTAAACTCGGCAACGAGGGTGTTAATCCAAGCTGCGACTTCATCAGCGTTTCATAGTCTAGCGGCAAGGAATGATCGCCTCCAAAACCTATCAACAAACGCCCTTCTTGCTGGAACCGTTCAACCAAATCAGCCATTAATTCAATGCAATTGTGCTGTACTAAAATGACCCGTACATCAGCGTCTTCGACGACGTATTGAATTTCTTTTGGCGAAAAGCGCCAGTTAATGCCTACTCTTGGTGTACCTAACTTTAAACACGCGTGATAATGCTCGTACACTTCGATATGCTCGTGCGCCAGTACCGCCACTACGTCGCCTTTTTTTATTCCTTTTGACTGCAATGCCCCAGCAAATTGATTGGCGCGTTGATTGAGCACTGGCCAGGTGATGCTTTTATCCCCTTCGTGAAAAGCTACCTTTTTTGGCATCGCCTGTGCGCAACGCGTTAAAAAATCTCTCGGCATAGTACTCATTTATTTCTCCATTTTTTCGTAGCACAACAAGGTGTGCTGATCGCTTATTTTTATAAATATTGGCTTCACTGGCAGCCCGACCTTGCACTCGCCCTCATTAGCTAAAAATAGCACCTGTAATCTTGGCCCTTCTGACAACTCAACCAGGGCCACGGTATACGGTAATTTATTATCAAAAGACGGATGAAAACTACGGTGATAAACAACAAAACTATAGATCTCACCAGCGCCATCAACTTCCAGCCATTTAAGCGCCTGACTACCACAGTGATCACAAACCAATTGGGCCGGAGGCAAATAAGTGTCGCACGTGTCACAGCGTTGAATCATGACTTTATGCGCCTGCATACCTGCATAAAAAGGCGCGGCTATCTCCGCTATCTCGGGCCAAACGACATCGGCATCGGCAAATTTCATTAGCGTTCTCCCTGCTGGCTCATAATGAGTGCCGCGTGAAACTGCATTCTGCCGCCGTATCCAGTGACGAGCATATTATCAAGTTTCTTCACCTGTCTTTTACCTGCGCCCTTTCTAATTTGCAATACCGCTTCTGATACCGGCGTTGCGCCTTGAAGGTAGTAACCCGACAGGTGTCCGCCACCGGTATTAACGGGCAAACGGCCTCCGGGCGATGTGCCTCCCGCTTGTACAAAATCGCCGGCCGTACCCGGCTCACAAAGTCCGTAAAGTTCCAGGTTTATCAGCGTTGAAATACTAAACGCATCATAGAATTGGCAGGCATCCACGTCTTTTGCCGTAATTCCGGCCATTTTATAAGCGATTTCTCCTGCTTGTTTTGCGCCCGTTTGAATCTCTGGTTGAAAGCCTCGACGGTTGATATTCCCGGCATGACCCTGGCCCATACCGTGAATATACGTCGCTGCTTGCGGGCAGTTTTTCGCCTCGTCTACGGCGGTAACCACTACGGCAATCGCGCCGTTGACTGGGTATGCGCAATCGAGCATTTTTAGCGGTTCGATCAGGTATGGCGCTGCGCGATAATCGTCCAGGCTTAACGGTTTACGAAGTTTCGCCAGCTCGTTGAGCTCGGCCCAACGTCTATTAGAAACCGCCACCGCACCCAAGTCATCACCGCTTCGGTCATAAACCGCTAAATAACGTTGCGCCGCCATCGCGTAGGCGGCTATTGGCGTGTAAAAACCGTTCGCGATTTCTATCCCCAAATGTCCCATCATCGGCATCGCCACGGCAAACGCCGCGCCGGCAGATGTATTTGGCTGAAGCGGCGTATCGGCAAATACACAAACGATCTTTTTTGCCATACCCGTTTGAATGGCCATCGTAGCTTGCTGGATAGTTTGCACCATCGAGCTGCCTTCCGCCTCGACCACGTTCAACAAGCTTAAATTACTGAGTCCCGCGTAATCTTGAATTTCCATCGGGAAGTCTTTTAACTCAGCCAACGGGCTTTTATTCAGCAACAAACCGTCAATGTCGGCGTGTTTAAAACCCGCATCTTCAATCGCCAGGCCTATCGCGTTAACCGCCAGCTGCCACGCAGGCTGCTGGTAATCCCGCGTGAATTCAGTCATTCCTAGCCCTACTATCGCAGACAGCGCGCTTTTCTTTGCCATAGAGCTAGATCAAAAAGGCTAGTGTTGGAATCGGTTCGGTGCCGTTGACCAGCACGACTTTTTTCATATGTATCTGAAAACTATCTGCGCGGCGGCTTAGGATATACGTAATTCGACCCGACCATACTCTAAAATCGTGTATCGACTGAATGGAGTATTCGGGCAAAAAGAAATTAGCTCCCACCGTATAACGGCCATCTTCTTGCTCCGCGTATTCAAAGTTTGAAATAACTCGACGCATACCCGATACCGGCAATTGGCTGTAGCGATAGCCCGTTTTCAACTGGCGAATCCGCGTCGCTAAGCGAGTTCGGTTATCGTACAAATGCGAGACGGTTTTCGTTGGATCATCGCCTTCTTTCAACGGCACCCAATACACCGCGTCGTCAGCCCATAAATCTTCCCATTCCTGATACTGTGATTCATCCGCCAAGCGTGCCTCCTGAACGATGAAGGCTTCAAGTTCGTGCGCTACTTCGTGTGATACATTCGTCATTAGAGTGCTCCCAGCATAACTGAACGATAATGGTGCCAAAACCCGCGATTAGAGGCTTCGTCCGTCATATGTGAGGTGATAACACCACCCTCGTCTTTCGTCTCACGGTTTAGTCCACGACTTAAATCACACCAGGGGGTACCCGCGAGTAACGCTTTTTGTGCTCGTTCGGCAATACTCGCGTCATCCGCCAATAGAAATGCCGCAGGGCCTAAGGCGCCTTCACTTTGTCTGAGTAATTTAAAATCTAGCTCCGGAGCGCCCTCCAAGAACATCGGCGTACTCCACTGCACGGCCGATCTGGTTCCCGTTGGTTGGAAAATGACGATATTCATTTCACCTAAAAATAAATTGGGGAAAATACACGCGTGCGGTGGGCCATCAAATAATATTTTATCGGCTTTTTCCTGACCATAGGCTGCACGCATACTGTCCACATAGGTTTTTGATTTTTCCAGCGTAGAACCTAGCCAATCAAGGGGGTTGACGTAGCCGGCTGAAAAATCAATTTCAGTATGGCCATTACCCCAGTCTTTGATAACCCCTTTGACGGTATCTTCAGCGCCTACAAATTCGCCATATTGAGAGTCAATCGCCATAACAAAAGACTTGTGTACATAATTTACGTGGTAACCATCG
This sequence comes from Cycloclasticus sp., assembly GCA_047634535.1. Taxonomy (GTDB): domain Bacteria; phylum Pseudomonadota; class Gammaproteobacteria; order Methylococcales; family Cycloclasticaceae; genus Cycloclasticus. The sequence continues at coordinate 2,345 of JBLIAQ010000100.1, read as the reverse complement.
GTATCGTTTTCCGGCAACATCTTCCAGTTTGCATCAAAACGCTGACGAATCCAGCCGGCTTTTAGATCAATCTTGCCTTCTGGTGACATTTCACAAGAACGGTCGATTAGTTGTTTGCCATTACCCAGATACTCGTCAAAACTAACGGTCGGCTCTTTAAAGCAGCCAAATATAAAACCGCGATAGCTTTCCACTGTCAGGCTTTGCATATTCAGCGAGTCTAATGGTTTATCAAAACCGCCAGGGTACGCTACATCCAATAAATCACCGTTTAAGCCGAAGACCCAACCGTGATAAGGACAAGTGAAATTACGTTTGTTACCTTTAGATTCATTACACAGCATATTACCGCGGTGCATACAGCGGTTAACCAGTACCTTGATATTATTATCTTTTCCTCGAACCATGATGACCGAAGAACGACCAATTTCGCGTGTAATATAGTCACCTGGTTTTTTTATTTCACTATCGTGACCAATAAAAACCCAGCTACTGTAAAAAAGTTTCTCCAATTCGTCTTCATAGATTTCATCCGACGTATACACCGAGCCATGAACTTTATCGGCCTGAATTAACTCGTTATAATCAATTTTTTCGCTCATTTTTATTCCTTATGTTTTGCAATTACCCTAGCATATTTGGCTTTCAGGACAATTGATTTAACTCATAAATACTTTAACTATATCCAGCGCCGAACGCTTTTACTGTAACGGCTATAGCTATCCCCAAAGAGGCTGAATAACGCCCTCTCTTCGGGTTTGATTTGAAACTGGTTGATATAACTGAGATAAAAAATCAAACAGACCAGATTAAGCGGTGAGCCTAACCAAATTAACCAGGCTGTTAGAAACATAAAGTTACCCAAATACATCGGGTTTCGTGTGTATTGGTAAATGCCCGCACTGACCAAACTCGTCGCATTATCAGGCCTTAATGGATTAACCGTTGTTTTCGACCGCCTAAACTGCCAGATGGCAAGAAAATCCACCCCTAATCCTAAGCCGACCCAGAGAGAACAAATAGCCAACTTGTACTGAAAGTCGATAGCTGGCATTTCAACATAATGACTCAACAGCCACATTAGACCCGCCGCGATTAATGCAACGATCGGCGGTAAAATTTTTAATTCCAGAAATGAAAACATTGGAGCCTATTTTATATCCGCGATGACGGCCCTATCTCTAAACCTTTCAGGCAGCGTATCTGGCAAGGCATAAGGGATAATATCGGCGTTATCGTAAAACTCTTCGATAATCGGGTGCATTAATTTTCGCCACGCCGACGGCACCATCGTGACAAACAAAATATTAAGATAACCGTACGGCAACCGTGGCGCATTTTCCATCACCCTCAACACCTGATATGGCCGACCGACATTAGCGTGGTGGTCAGAGTGCCGATCAATTTGGCACATAAAAAAACTACTGATAATCATGCTGTCATCCCAGGCGTGTTCCGGACGAATTTTTTCGTAACTACCATCCGCTAGCTGTTTTCTCATCAAACCATAGTGTTCAGCAAAATCTGCCGTCGCGAGTAGCATTCTTGGGAAAATATACTGCATGATAAATAAAGGTATCGAAATCCAGCCAAACAGATAAGCCAATAAAGCGAACCAAGCCACCTGAGCCAGCGTTATCTTAATCATTTTGTTGTCTAAATTTAGCCAACTTGAACCCTTACGTGCCAGGCGTTTTGCCTCAACTTGCCAGGCGCAAATTGATTTGTTAATCGTACTGCGTAGCGCAAAGCGCCAAAAATTTTCACCGTAAGGGGCGGTTGCGTGGTCTTCGGGTGTGGCAACCGTTAAATGATGATGAAAATTATGATAGACATAAAAGTCTGCCATGCTTATCGGCGTTAACAAGGCCTGCCCCATAAACCGATCAAACTGATTCCCGTGATGACAAAGCTCGTGCCCCGGCGTAGCGCCAAAACCCGTTACTAATACTAGCGATAGTGTTAAACCAATTATTTCAAGCAAGCCTAATGGCTGATAGGCCACCCCAATCGATGTGAACACTTCAAGGGGAGTATTGCTGATTAATGAATAGCAAAACAAGGTCATTAAAAACTGTACCGGTATATAGAGCCACAACATAAACCGATAAAAATTGCTGGCTTCTAGTTTCGCCTCCATTTCAGCGGGGGCATTGACCGGATCATCGCCAACGATCGGGTCGAGTACGATACAAACCAGTAACACAATAACCGTCAGCCAATACCAGAGCCCACCGCCAGCAAGGTAGGCGAGTACGGGTGTTGATGCAAAAATGAGCAACGGCAAGGTGGTATATTTGGTAACGATACTAATATTTCGTTTAAGCTTCTGATGTTGAGTCATA
>JBLIAQ010000099.1:0-6653 GCA_047634535.1 Cycloclasticus sp. | reverse complement strand
AGTGGGCCAGATCGAGATGCGAACTGGATAATATAATCCGGAGCGCTTTTTTTACTTAAGAAGTTAACTAACGGTGTTTTGAAAAACCATAAGAGAACGAGACTGGTTATACCAATGATGCTGGTGGCGACATTGCTTTGAGTTAATTGCGAGGTGATAAGGTATAGCGTCTCATGAGCAGGGAGGTCTCGAGGTATATCTAAGCCTAAAACGTGTTTCATCTGGCTAAGGGCGATAATGATCGCAGAAGCGCTGACAAAGCCAGAAATGACTGGGTGGCTTAAGAAGTTGATAACGGCGCCCAGTCTTGCGATTCTCATCAATAATAAGATCACACCGACTAATAGCGCCAGTGTATGCGCGGCACTAATCATATCGCTGACATTGCTGATATTCAGCTCAATGAGGGTCGCACCTGTCATAAGAGACATTAAACCGACAGGGCCAACGGCTAAGGTTCTGCTGCTGCCGAAAGCGGCATATAAAATAAGCGGTAATACTGAGGAGTATAAAGCGACTTCTGGGGGTAGGCCTGCGAGCATACCGTAGGCCATTGACTGGGGAACCAGAACAATAGCCACGATAACGCCGGCGATAATATCACCATTCAAATGTTCTTTTTTATAGTGCCTTAACCAATCGGGTAGAAACATTAGGTAAAACCTTATTAGGTTGTTTTATTTTATAGGAGTCGAGACATTTAGGTGTCATTTTAGGGCGCTGGTTTAGCGTGCCCATATTGAAACAGAGAAAACGACTTAAGTTTATCTAATATAGCAAAAAATTATAAGCTTATTCAATTAATATGAAGAGCGTAGAAGTTGATGATTTTGTTGTTTTTTATCATAATCGCTTGTTGCGATGCAGCAAAAATACTGCAAAATCAAATAGTTAATTAAAATTTTTGTTGCATATGTGCAAAAAATACGTATTATTAACAACAGAGCAAGGAGAGGGGGGAGCAGATAATTTATATATAAATAGTCTGCAAAAAAAATAATAATAAAAATAAAAAAACTTTGGGACTTTTAGTCCCTTTTTTTTGCAAGCTAGAAAAGTACGAAAACGTATTAGGCCTATTTTAAAGACAAGGTTTGAATGCCGCTTTTACTAGCTAGTAGAACCACATCGGCGGAGCGTTTTGCAAATAGGCCGCAAGTAACAACACCAGCTATATCGTTAATAATTCGCTCAAGCTTTGATGGTTCCATAATGTCCAATTGGTGAACGTCCAGAATAACGTTACCGTTATCGGTGATGAAGTCTTCTCGCCAAACGGGCTGGCCACCGAGGGAAGTTAATTCGCGAGCGACATAACTGCGAGCCATCGGAATTACTTCAATAGGTAAGGGGAATTTTCCCAAGTAAGGAACCAGCTTGCTTTGGTCGGCGATACAGATAAATGATTGACTGGCTGCGGCAATAATTTTTTCGCGCGTCAGGGCGCCGCCACCGCCTTTAATAAGCTGTAAATTGGAGTTAATCTCGTCGGCACCATCTATATACACGTCTAATGTGCCTACTGAATTTAAGTCTACAACGGGGATGCCTAAGGCTAATAATTTTTTCGTGCTTGCTTCAGAACTTGAAACAGCACCTTCAAATTGATGCTTAATAGGGGCGAGAAGGTCAATAAAGTAATTAACAGTAGAGCCAGTTCCAATGCCTAAAATACGGCAGTTTCGGACGTACTGAATGGCGGCTTCAGCCGCCTGTTTTTTTAATTCATCAGACATATTTTTGAGCAGCTTATTTTATGCATTGACAATATGATATCGCATCAGCATCAAAGCAAAATAATTTAATGCATTTAGCAGTCAAATTTTGCTTAAGTGGAGCGTAATAACAACCTGGCTTTCGCAGAAAAGCAGGTCAAACCCTGTTCAGTGACAACGGCATCCAAAGGAATGTCCCAGGCTTGGCGATGAAGCTTTTCCACCGCCTGCAGGCCATAAGCTATGCCGATTAGTAGTGGCGCTTTTTTGCAAATTGGTTGGCGCATAAAGTTAAGCGTACGGTCGTAATAGCCGCCGCCCATACCTAATCGATTGCCATGCTTATCAAAGCTGACTAAGGGCATTAGTATGACTGATAAGTACCTGGCCATAAAAGACTGCTTGCACGAGGGCTCGGGAATACGGAAGGCGTTGTTCTTTAAAGTGTTGCCCAATGCATATGGCTTAAAAATGAGTTTTTGCCCATGAAGGACGGGTAAGCAGTATGGGATATTTCTTTTTGTGCAGGTTTCAAGTAGCAGATCGATAGAAGGTTCGCCGTCATTTGCAAGGTAGCCCGCTAGCCTGGTTGAGCGAAGTAGAATGCCAGAGTTGAGTAAGTTTTGATAAATTAAAAAATCAAAGCGTCGTCTCGTAGCCGGAGTGAGATTATTTCTTAACCGACGTAAAGTGCGTCGTAATGAATTGATTGATTGAGCCATTGAAAAGACGTTCCCCGCTAGCGCCGCAGTCAGGTTTCTACCTTGAACCGAGAGGTTCAAGTGGGAGCTAGATTCTTGCATTAGGCTTCTCTAAAATAAGAGCATGCACACCAACAAAATGATCTGTCTTCCCGAGTAGTAGTTAGGTCCAAGGGCTTTTCGCCTTATTTCGAACACCGCAGGGAACGCATCTACTAGTCTATACCTATGCAAAAAAATAAACAGCCTGTTTATACGACTTAAAAATATATAGATAAGCGCTTTTAGGATAAAAGGCTATTTACCAAAAGTGTTTATTGCAAAATCTAATTTGTTTTGTAGCGCATTTATTTTTTGCATAACGTCTAAAGAAAGACCGCTTTTTTTCTGATCTTCAACGAGTAGGTCGTGGGTAATATTTAAGCCAGCCATAACCGCAATTCTATCTAGGCCAATGATGCGGCCTGATTGTTTAATTGCTTGCATTTTTTCGTCCAGGAATCGGGCGGATTCTTCTAAACCGGTGCGCTCTTCGTTGGTACAGCTCACACGGTATTCTTTGTCTAAAATAGTCACTGAAATAGTGTTTTGTGTAGACATGCTTAGATTTCCATTAATTTAAGCCGAGAAATCATCGACTCAACGCGTGATTTTGCTTTTTCAGTTTTTTCCATCAATAGACTGCGCTGCTGAATAAGATCGGTTTGCTGTTTTTTAAGATGCTGATTATCCTCATGCAATCTTTGGCATACCTGTACGAGCGCATCAATTCTCTGCTCGAGGTCTTGTAGAGCTATCTCTGGGTTCTGTTCTGTATTCACAGGGTAGATAGTAGGATGGATTATCTTTTAGGTCAATACCAAGTCAAATTTTGACGGTAAACTTTGGAGTCAGGTCGCAGAATGATAGCATAGCCGGTATATAAAAATATCAGATGGAGCTTTAAGTGAAACGACTAGGTGATTATAAGGAATTGGAGTCTTTGTTAGAGGCGAATGACGCGCAAATGAGTGTGGCAGAAGCGCACGGCCTCGCCTCTGGAATGCTATGCGTGCAATTTGACGCAGATTTTAAACGTTGGCTAACGGCCATATTCGATACGGACGATCACCTTAATAGTTTAAGTGACGATGATCAGCAATACCTCAGCGGTCTTTTTGAAGGAACTGTCGAATTATTAAAAAATAGGAATTTTATTTTTAATCTGTTATTACCCGATGATGACGAACGCATTGGGGTTCGCGCTCAGGCATTAAGTGAATGGTGCCAGGGCTTCTTATATGGAGTCGCCTATATGGGTGCCGGTGATGATAAAGATTGGGGTGAAGAAAGTAGAAGCGTGTTGCGGGATTTATTGGAAATATCACGTCTGGATTCAGACGATTCTGATGATTCTGATGAACAAGCGTTCATGGAACTACAGGAATATGTGCGGGCTGCCGTTCAATTGTTACTGCATGATTTACAATTATCCAATGAAGAGCAGGGTGAAGGCCAAGACGATGACGATGACGATGACGATGACGATGACCCTACGGTTCATTAAAATTATATAAAGGAAGACAAGTGGTGCAAGTGTTGAAAGATCAAAAAGAGTTCGCGCGGCGTAGAAAGCACTTTCTCCGCATGGTGGGTGTTGACAATATAGCGGTTTTTGCAAGCGCATCCATTGTTCATCGTAACGGCGACGTTGAGTTTGCTTTTCGTCAAGATAGCGATTTTTTCTATTTAAGCGGCTTTGATGAGCCGGAGTCGGTGATCGTATTTGTGCCGGGACGGAAACAGGGCGAATATATTTTATTTTGTCGCGAGTTCGATGAGAAGGCGGCGTTGTGGGTGGGTGCCAATGCGGGCCTTGATGGGGCGATTAAAGATTTTGCCGTGGATGATGCTTTTCCGATGGATGATATTGACGATATTTTGCCGGGTCTGATGGAAAATAAAAGTCGCTTGTATTTCCCAATGGGCGCACACCCAAGTTTTGATCAACAATTAATGGACTGGGCGCAGGAAGTTCGATCCCGATCCAGGGCGGGTGTTTTTGCGCCGGCAGAGTTTATTTCATCGGATCATTTGTTGCATGAAATGCGACTTATAAAATCAGCTGAAGAAATAAAATTGATGAAAACTGCGGCAAAAATATCGGTTGCGGCGCACATAAAAGCGATGCAATCTACCCGCCCCGATAGATTTGAATATCAGGTAGAGGCCGATATTAAACATCATTTTATGACTCATGGTGCTCAATTTGAAGCCTACCCAGCGATAGTCGGTGGCGGTAAAAATGGCTGTATTCTGCATTACACGGCAAATAATGCGAAACTGAATGAGGGCGACCTTCTATTAATTGACGCGGGCTGTGAATGGCAAAAATATGCCTCTGATATCACCCGGACCTTTCCCGTTAATGGAATATTCAGTGCCGAACAAAAGGCGTTGTACCAACTCGTGTTAGACGCCCAATATGCGGCTATCGAGCAAGTAAAACCCGGCAATCACTGGAATGACCCACACGAGGCTGCGGTAAAGGTTTTAACGAGTGGCCTGGTTAAATTAGGCATCTTAAAGGGTAAGGTCGCGAGTTTAATTAAAAGTGAGGCGTACAAGCCCTATTATATGCATCGCACGGGACATTGGTTGGGGATGGATGTGCACGACGTAGGCGACTATAAAATAGATAAGCAATGGCGTTTGTTAGAGCCTGGAATGGTGCTGACCGTTGAGCCTGGTCTGTATATTCAGCCTGATGCAATAGAAGTGGAGCAAAAGTGGCGTGGCATCGGAATTCGTATAGAAGATGACGTGCTGGTTACCAAGAGCGGGCACGAGGTGTTAACCGCCGCTGCACCGAAAGAAATTAAAGATATCGAAGCCTTAATGAGGAAGTCTAGAGTTGACTGATTACGATGTCATCATCATCGGTGGCGGCATGGTGGGTGGCTGCCTGGGCCTGGCGTTAAGCGAGTCATCACTGCGCATTGCTATCGTTGAAGCGACGCCGTTGGCGGATAAACAAATCGATGCAGCCGGTAAACGAGCTATCGCTTTATCCTGGGGAAGCCGTGGCTTGCTTGAGCAGTTGAATGTATGGCCAGCACTGGCCGACTCAGCCATGCCAATAAGGCAAATTCACGTATCGGATAAAGGCCATTTTGGCAAAGTGCGTTTATCGGCAAAAACTCAAGGAGTTGAGGCGCTGGGTTACGTGGTGGAAGCGACTCAGATTGAAGCCGTCGTCGGCGCTAGTTTAGCGGCTACGTCAATTGATAATTTATGCCCGGCGGAGCTACTGGATTACAGCGCCGAAGAAGATCAGACGAGTGTGACGATTTTGCTCAATGGCGAAGAAAAGACCTTATCGTGTAAGTTGTTAGTCGGCGCCGATGGTGCTACCTCTAAAGTCCGTCAACGAGGCGATTTTGAGTTGCAAGAACACGTTTACCACCAGCAGGCAATTACGGGTTTGCTCAAGGTTGAATCTGAACAAGGTGATATCGCATACGAACGATTTACCTCCGAAGGACCGATCGCGATGTTACCGCATTTCGATAATTTATATTCTCTGGTCTGGACCATGCCGTCAGAAGTCGCGCAAGAGGTTATGCAGATGCCGCAAGAAGCGTTCATTGCCAGGCTGCAATCTCAGTTCGGTCAATGGTTGGGCGAATTAAGCCTGGTTGGCGCTTGCCAAACCTTCCCCCTGAGCTTGTCGCATGTGCCGCAAAACGTATCGACTCGTGTGGTATTAATTGGCAACGCAGCCCATCAGTTGCACCCGGTAGCCGGACAGGGCTTTAACTTAGGTTTGCGCGACGCGGCGATGTTGGCCGTAGCGTTGAGGTCCGCCGTTACTGACGTGGGCACTGAAGAAGTGCTGGCGCACTATGCGCAACAAAGAAAAACTGATCAGCGCCTGATAACGGGCTTTACCGATAGCGTTGTCAGGCTATTTTCAAATAATAATGCGCTATTAAGTTTTATGCGTAACAGCGGTCTTTTATTATTAGATAAAGTACCGCTATTAAAAAATCAGTTTGCGCGTCAAACCATGGGTATGGGTTCACGCCTGGCGAGGCTGAAAGCAAACTGATGGAAAACAAAACGTATCAAGTAGCCATTGTCGGTGGCGGCATAAACGGCGCAACCCTTGCCTGTTTATTGGCAGAAAAAGGTGTTTCAGTCGCGTTGATTGATTCGGTAGACCCAATAATACAGTGGCCAGAAGACAGTTATGATT
>JBLIAQ010000098.1:0-6730 GCA_047634535.1 Cycloclasticus sp. | reverse complement strand
TTTTATACGACGAAAGCATATTAAAAATATTTCACGCGGCGAGGCAGGACCAGGAAATTTTTTATGATTTACGCGGCAAACCCTTGTCTCCCGTTTTTGATACGCAGATCGCAGCGCCCATTCTAGGGCACCCTGAACAGGCTGGCTATGGTCGCTTAGTTGAAGATATTTTAGGCGTACAGTTAGGTAAGGCTCATTCACGAACCGACTGGATACGTCGCCCGCTTAGTGAGGACCAAATCACCTACGCCGCCGATGACGTCATTTACCTGGCGCAATTGTATCCTTTATTACAGCAACGACTGCTAGAAAAAGACCGTTTAACCTGGTTGGCGCCCGCCTTTGCCGACCTGTGTAAAGCCGCCATCTACTCTAATCCACCCGAACTCGCGTGGAAGCGAATTCGTGCGGCAAAAAAGCTTAAAGGGGCTTCGCTATCCATTTTGCAGGCGTTAGCCCACTGGAGAGAAGCGCAAGCTCAGACAAAAAACATTCCGCGTGGCTGGTTAATAAAAGACGAAATATTAATCGAAATATGCAAGCTAAAGCCAGCAACTATCGAGGTGCTTTCCAGTATTCGAGGTATTTCTGATAAATTCAGCGACAAATACGGCGATATGATCATCCAGATGGTCGTTAATGCCATTGAGCAAAAACCCAGTCCGCAAGGGGCGCTTAATAAAGCAAAAAAAATTACCGAAAAGGAAGAAGCACTCACTGACCTGCTAATGGCACAGGTTCGTTTAAAAGCAGCGATAACCGGTGTTAACCCAACCTCCTTGACCAGCCGAAAAGAATTATTGCAACTGATTCGCGGCGAACGCGACATTGAGCTGCTTACTGACTGGCGAAAAGATATGGTCGGCAAAGACCTTATTACCACCCTCGAAGGCGGCACTAGCTTTAATGTGGTGTCTGGGGAACTGGTCCTACGTCCATCGACAGTCGAAGGATCAACTATTTAACTTTTTTTTCAAGCCGAGGGAATATTAGACGGGTTCCCGCCACCACCTGGTTGAAATTTACGTCTGTGTTGTATTGCCTGAGCAACCACATCGGAACACCGTGACGTTGCGCGACTAGCCAAACAGATTCGCCTTTAATCATCACTCGTTGTTCCGCTTTGCTCACGCTGAAGCGGCTAAAAAAATCATCCTGAATTTTTTGGTGATAGGCCAGCCTTTTCTCCTCGAAGGCCCTTACTGATACGCTAGCAAATTCAAGCTTTAAACGCTGCCCCGCGACAAGCCTGGCTTTATCAGGCATCTTATTTAACCGTCTTAACGATGTCGCTGTCACCCCTAGCCAATCTGCAAAAAGCTCGAGTAATTCGTCGCTTTGAACCTCCACAGAACCATCTTTGGCGACTAGGTAATTACTCGGATCAGCCGTTAAAATACTTTCATCATCGACAGGCTTAATTAAACGCTCGCTATTATTAGCTTTAAATACTCGTTCGTTCGCCGCAATCGATAATACATCGGGGTCTTGCCTTAACCTTAGTTTCTGACCTATATATAAATGATGTTTATTTTTCAGCTTATTGAAGGCCAAAATGTCCGACTCGGACACGCCCGCTTTACGCGCAATCATGGACAAGTGATCGCCCGCTCTCACCTGATAAAAAATAGCATTTTGCTTAACCGGATGCGCGCCTTTTAAATGTTTTTCCGCCTCATTAGGTAGCTTCAATACCTGACCTACATAAATTTGATGCTGGTTTCTCAAACCATTCATCGCGACCAGCTCCTTTACCCTTACCTTATAACGTCGCGCTATAGTAGATAAAGAATCACCCCGACGAACCCTGTACGCCACATCCGCTTTTTGTTTATTCGCTTTTTCATCCACCGGTATACGCGCTATTAATTGATTCGAGTTTGTAGCCGATGCCTCTGCAGGCAAACGAAGTCGGTAACCTTTGGGGATATATTTACTGTTTGACCATATCGTCGGCTGTAGCGCCGGATTAAGCGACTTAAAGATATTATTCTTAACACCAAACGCGGTCATCAACCCTTGCGCCGTGTAATATGAGGGTAGCTCTACTTCGTGGATTAGCATCGCTGGTTCGCGCTGCACCTGACCAAAATATTTTGAGGGGTGCTGATCAATATCGTGTGCGGCGACGAAGGCGTTGTAAAAATTTCGTGACGCGAAGCCGAACGTGCGGCCCTTATACTGTCTTACAATTTTAGCGATATCGGTACCGCCGGTATCTTCTATCGCCCGTTTCATACCAGCCGCACCATGATTATAGGCCGTTAGCGCCAGCGGCCAGGTGCCAGTAATTTTATAATTATCTTTTAATAACAAGCCCGCCGCGCGTGTTGCCAAAAAAGGGTCGAGGCGTTCGTCTACGACGTGATCGATGCGCATAAAGCGCCGCCCGGTTGATCGCGTAAACTGCCATAAACCCGATGCACCCGCGTGTGAGGCCGCATCCGGACGAAAGGAAGATTCAACGTGTGGCAGCGAGGCCAGTTCAGTCGGAATACCGAGCGTTTTAAACTCTTGCTTAATAAACGGCTGCCATCGTCCGGAGCGCACAATGCCTTCTTTAAACCTGTCGGCCTGGCCTAGCTGAAAGCGCACATTATCAGCTGCCTGGCGAAACTCATTGCTGCTCGTCCCGGACGGCCATAGCGCTTTAACGCGTTTATGCCGATGACTGAGCAGGCGATGATTTGAACGAATGGCCAGATCTAGTAGAATTTCTTCAACGTATTTTTTCTTTTTTTTTGTAATGATTTCGCGTTCTTTGTAACTCGAACCCGGAGGAAATGACAACCGCTCATAGACGATATTTAAGTGCTGTTTGTCGTGAATAAGCCCTTCGTTGGTGGTCACTTCGGTATAAATTCTTGACCAAAATCTGACGTCTTGCTTCAGGCTATCGGGGAGAGGGAAGTCACGGCTTTCCTGTGCAAATAAAGCGAACGGAGTACCGCTCAGTAATAACCAGGCGCACATTAAATAAGCGTATTTTTTTGTCCCTGTCAGCATAACGTTAAGGCCGCCGCTGCGACAAAACTACTTTTATGGTCGACTCGACTAAAAAGGCCAAATTGACCAACCCGAATCTAAACTCGATTCACACGACTTTAACTGTGAAGCATACCGCTTCGCCTGTCTGCCCACTTTTTTGGCCACTCGTTGCAACCAGGGCTTACCCAGATAGGTGCCCCTGCTGTAGCCGCCATGGCCTTCGTGGTAGGCCAGGTACTGTTGCTCGGCGTGCCACTTGGATACGCCGAGTTTTCGTTGCGTGACATTCGTATACCAACCGATAAAATCAACCACGTCAGCAAAATCATCGCGATCTGCGCCATAATTATCCGTTGACTTCATATACCATTCCCAGGTTGAATCTTGCGCCTGTCCATAGCCATACGCTGACGAGGATCTAAACTTGGGAATAATTCCCAAAAACCAGTCTCTTGGTGGGCGAACGTCTGATTGAAAGCGCGATTCCTGATGAATAATGGCCATTTGTACGGCTATCGGCGTACCCCATTTTTTTTCTGACTTTAAGGCGTCAGCGTACCAATCGTCTTGTTGGTAAAAAATTGAACAGACGTCACTCTGGTTTTTGGGAGGCGTTGTTGCACAAGCGGTCAAAACAATCGTCCACGCGATTAAACAAACCCCTTTCACGTTTCGGCTATACATTCATTTCTAACTTAAGCTTTACAGTTTTGTTTTATGCCACATGAGTCTTTTTAGCTAATAGCTCACTATATTTTTTCTTTAATTCAAAAAATAAGGGGGTTGGCCCGACGTCGTTGTAAATCGGATCACCGCATTCATCTTCACCAATCACTTCATTGCCTTGAATATATGGCAGGGCTTCTTCCACGCCATCTAAAGCGACTCGTAAAAGGTCTGTTATTATTTGTGTGTCCGTCCTGTTTGGGTACATTTCTGTAAAGGCAAGTAGTCGAGCTACGTCATGAACAGGTAGTCGAATCGAATAACTTTCGTCTGTCAATGCTGACGGTCTACCTAATTCCCACTGTTTCAGTAATTCTTTTAAATGCATCATTTACTCCACTCATTGATCATCATGTTGTGCTTCTAACAAGGGCAAATATCTATCAATAGATACAAAAGCCTTATTTATTTCGAGCCCTTTCCCAGCCATCCAGCGCTAGAACAAACTTTTTCGCCGCCTGTTCCAATAGTACCAAAAATTGCTCGTGTTGATTTTTTTTGATCGCATCCCAGGCGCGTTTAATATCCTGATTCGATTCGAGTGTTATAGCGGCATCGAGCACCTGCTGATAAGCCCGATTCAATGAACTCATCATAGCCGCTAACTCACTTTTATCTACATTAGCTTCCGATAACACCATTATACAGGCGGCTTCATGAGCTTTCTGTAAAGAACTCTCACTGGACATGGCGCTCATAACTGCCCACTCATCGATATAAAGTTCTTTCAGCCTACTGATCAAATGTATTAAACACAACATACTCGGCAGGTCCTGAAATAATTTAGGATCACCCCGGCTCGCCGCCAGTTCTGCCGACACTTTTAAAGACGGGGCGACGATCATTTGATATTCCTCTGGGCTTAGCCAATCGGCTTGGTATTTTGTTGTATCGGGCATATTTATAAACATTGAATTAAAAATTATATTAAATATCAAACTGTTTTAATCAGCTTGTATTAACTAAAGAGCCATCATTATAATGCATTAACTGTTTCAGCATTATGCGGAGCAGCCTTCATCATTAAAACCTAAGGGGAAACAATGAAATACTCAACACTAATTTTTGCCGCTCTTATGTCGAGCGTTTTATTTTTAACTGGCTGTGAAGAAGCTGACAAAGCTGCGAATGCCATAGAGGAATCAACGACTAGCGCAATGGATTCAGCTAAAGAAATGGCTAACGATGCGGTAGATGAGACTTCGAACGCCGTTGAATCATCCGTAGACGCAACGTCTGATGCAATGGACTCCACTCAGGAAATGTCTGGCGACGCGGCAGATGCGACTTCAAATGTTGTGGAATCGACCGTAGATGCCACATCTGAAGCTATAGACTCTGCTGTTGAAGCGACTAGTGAAGCCGCTTCTTCAGTCGGCGAGGCGAGTTCAGAAATGGCAGGTGACGCGATGAATGCCGTAAAAGCCGGTGCAACTGCAGTTAAAAAGTCCGTTATTGATATGACAAACGGAGAAGATACTACAGCTGAGTGAGAAGCTAATAGTGCGATTGAAGTCAATAAGACTTTGCTGATGACTTAATAGCGTAAAATATTACGCCAGTCGTTGCACATAAAAAAGCCCCTGTTCAGGGGCTTTTTTATGTCTGTTAAACACAGCGCCTTCTTACAAAGTGGCTTGAAACAAGTTAGCCATAACAAGCGCTTGAAGATACAGTCACTATATAAGAGTTACTGCACTGTATTTTTCTCCTCACCAGCCGAATGTAATAGGCGATATAGCGCTGGCAGAACCACTAATGTCAGCAGTGTCGAGGAGATAATCCCACCAATGACTACCGTTGCCAGTGGGCGCTGAACCTCCGAACCGATACCAGTATTGAGCGCCATAGGTATGAAGCCTAATGAAGCCACCAATGCCGTCGTTAACACCGGGCGTAGTCGAGTGATCGCACCCTGAATAATCGCCAGATCCAACGCTAAACCCTCTTTTCGTAGGTCTCGAATAAACGACACCATCACCAGACCATTTAGTATGGCGATGCCAGAGAGCGCAATAAAACCGACCGCGGCTGAAATCGAAAAGGGAATATCCCGTAACATAAGCGCCAATATACCACCAGTTAATGCGAGAGGGACACCAGAAAAAACGATCATTGCGTCTTTCATAGACCCTAGCGCCAGCAATAATAAACCAATAATTAATACCAGGGTGATAGGGACAACAATAGACAGTCTTTCCGACGCGGACTGTAGTTTTTGGTACGTGCCGCCATATTCAACCCAGTAACCAGGTGGGATTTCAACCGACTCGGCGACCGAACTTTGCACGTCCTGAACGAAGCCGCCAAGGTCACGACCACGAACATTCGCCGTGACCACGACGCGTCGTTTGCCATTTTCACGGTATACCTGGTTATAGCCCATCACTAATTCCAGTTCGGCTAACTCCCCAAGTGGAACGTAGTCGCCCTGCGTTCGCTGGATGGGCAACTTCGCCAGGCCATCGACGTCGGTTCTCAAGTGCTCAGGCAGCCTGACCACGATATCCGTACGACGATCACCTTCATAGAATTGACCCGCAACGTGACCACCCAGGGCGAGTGCAACCTGATCCTGAATTTCTTTAATACTGATGCCAAATTGCGGTAACAGCTCCCGTTTAGGGTGTATGGTCATAATCGGCAAACCCGTCGTCTGTTCAACGGCGATATCCGCAATACCATCGACATTAGCTATGGCTTTCTCAATATCATTACCCAAAGCAATCAGTTGATCAAAATCATCGCCGAAGACCTTAATCGCCAACTCCGCACGTACACCCGCGAGTAATTCATTAAATCGCATTTGAATCGGCTGTAAAAACTCGTAGCGATTACCCGGCATCGGTTCTACCAGCGCAGCTAATTCATTGATCAGCTCAACCTTCGGTTTATTGGGGTCCGGCCAGGCGTCTCTGGGTTTTAAAATAATAAAATTATCGGCAACGCTTGGCGGTACGGCATCAGTCGCCACTTCTGCGGTGCCAATTTTGGCAAAGACCAGCTCCACTTCGGG
>JBLIAQ010000097.1:0-6734 GCA_047634535.1 Cycloclasticus sp. | reverse complement strand
TTGCCAACAGGAAATTTTCTTTCTTCAAGGATCGACAGCATGGTTTCGCCAACGGCACCAGTTGCACCAACGACAGCAACGTTATATGTATTCATTTATGGTTATCCCTAATAAAAAATCATTTTAAATTAAACACCCTATTATGAATAAGAGGGTGGGTTTATTTGTGATACAGCGCCCAGATAAATGTCTGGCCTTGATTAATACGTTAATCTGTTAATGCGTTAAATATTTTAGTGGTGATGTCCTGTACGCTTCCTACGCCTTCGACGGTGTTAAATTTCACGGGGGACGACTTAGACAGATCCTGGTAATAATTTATTAATGGAGAGGTTTGACTATGATAAGTCTTTAATCTATCTCTAACGATATTTTCATGGTCGTCATCACGCTGGATAAGCGCTTCCCCAGTTACATCGTCTACGCCTTCTTTTTGCGGCGGGTTGTATATCAGGTGATAGGTCCTACCCGAGTCTAAATGAACCCGCCTCCCTGCCATTCGACGGACGATTTCCTCATCATCAACGGCGATTTCTACCACGTGGTCGACTTCAATGCCCATATCCGCTAGACCATTCGCTTGCGGAACGGTTCTAGGAAAACCATCCAGTAAGAAGCCGTTAACACAATCGTTTTCACTAAGTCGCTCTTGAATGAGTCCAAGCATGATGTTATCAGATACTAAACCCCCGGCATGCATTATTTTTTTAGCTTCTATACCTAATGGTGTGCCGGCTTTAACGGCGGCACGTAACATATCCCCAGTGGATATCTGAGGGATACCAAATTTTTCGGTGATAAACTGAGATTGCGTGCCTTTTCCTGAACCTGGACCACCTAAAAGAATAATGCGCATTAAATTTCCTAAAACTATAAATTTCGATCGCGAAAAATAACACAAACAGCATCTTTAATCCAGTCAGGGTTCGCCAGTTGATATATTGCACTTATCAATTTGACGGTAATATTTATGAGTGCTTTTTTCTGTTGCAAACCATGGGCGGAATTTATTTAAGTAACCCCCTTCATAGGACCTCGTTTAATCATTAAGTATTCGGGTCTATTCTTTATATAATGGGATAAGAAAATACGAAAAGAGCTGATTAATAAAGCGGATTATCAGCCACAAAAAAAGCCCTTGAATAAAGGGCTTTTTTTGTACCGTTTTGGTGGATTATTTAGCTGATTTTTCTGGAGTTAGTTTGATCTTCGCATTCTTTCTCAAGTCGTTAATGTGCTTTCGAATATGTTCTTGTTCCAGTGCAGAGGTTATGTCAGGCTTAACTTCTTCAAAAGTAGGCGGGGTAGCTTCACGCTGGCCAGAACGTAAAATAACGTGTAAGCCAAATTGAGTGCGAACGGCTTGTTTTGTGTATTCGCCATCTTTCATTGCCAGTACCGCCTGAGAAAACTCAGGCACCATTCGCTGTGGTGAGAACCAACCTAAATCACCACCTTTAGGTCCGCTCGGGCCAGTCGAATACTCTTTTGCTAAATCAGTAAATTTAGCGCCTTTGTTGAGTTTTTTGATGACCTCTTTAGCGGTGTCTTCATCTTTCACTAAGATATGACTTGCTTTAAGCTCCACCATTTTCATTTCGCCAATGCGAGAGTCGTATTCTTGTTTCAGGCGTTCTTCTGGAATGGGATTGTTATCGAGAAAATCGATCATAGCCACTTGCGACAACATGCTTAAATTAATAAATTCCATTCTGGCTTCAAAACCAGGTGTCTTATCCAGTTTTTTCTTATAAGCTTGTTCTTTAAGCAGTTGCATATTGACGATATCATCAACGAGTTGTTCTAACGGAACGGTTTTTTCGGGGTCTACCTGGCGTCTTTCTAAGGCATAAAACTGTACCATCGACTTTTTTAATTCCTCGCCATTCACTGTAGCGACGGTTGGGTCGTCTTCTGCCAGTGCTATTTGAGAAAGGGCCGCGAGCGCAATTGAAGCAAGAAGGGTTGATGTTATCTTCATTTAAATCTCCTGATTTTTTGATTGTTCTTCTGGTGTAAACGCTTTGATACTGAGGGCGTGGATATCGCTTTTCATCATATCGCCCAGAGCCTTGTACACTAACTGGTGTCGTTTGATTCTTGATTGATTGTCGAATTTACTCGAAACAATGGTGAGATAGAAATGCCCACCGCCAGATTTAGCGCCTTCGTGCCCAGCGTGAGCCTGGCTATCATCGAGTACTTCGATAAAATCTGGCTGTATGGCGTTCGTTAAGGTGTCCTTTATAATGTCTGTACGTGTTGTCATATTTCAATTAATTGTGGTTGAGATCAGTGTTCGTTAGAAATGTTTTCGGGTTCTACGACGTGTTTCATTAAGTAAAACCCTTGTGCGATGATGAAAACGAGTGTCATGCCCAGCATGCCGAATAATTTAAAGTTCACCCAAGTGTCGGTGTCGAAATTGTACATAACAAAAAGATTTAAAGCGCCTTGTATCACAAAAAAAACGGCCCAAAGAGTATTTAACCTGGCCCAAATCTCGTCAGCCAGGGTTAAGCTGCCGCCCATCAGTCGTTTCATTAATGGTGTATCGCCGATGAAATGGCTCAGCACCAAAGCAGAAGCAAACAGCCAGTTAATGACCGTAGGCTTCCATTTTATAAACGTTTCATCTTGCAGATAAAGCGTAGCACCGCCGAAAATAACAATAATAATTAAGGTCATTAAATGGCTAGACTCAAAACGACGATTTTTTAGCCAATATAAGCCGACCTGTATAAACGAAGCGGCCATCGCAACCATGGTTGCGATGTAAATACCTTGCCATTTGTAGGCAATAAAAAACAGTAAAATAGGGAAAAAATCGGTAATGAATTTCATCGGAATAAGGCTTGAGGGTTTAAGCTAAAACGTCAACGCCGAGCTGTTCGTGTAGCTCGTCGCGAAGGTCTTGATTAGTTAATGATTGAGTATCTAAATAAGATTGAATCGATTTTTTGTGTTTGTTATCAATAATGCTTGAGTTAAGCTCTAAACTCCTGCTTTTACCGAGGGATTCTATCTGATCTAGAAACGCCGAAGCAGGGACTTTTTTACGCGTTAATTGATCATTGGCCCGGCTGTTATCAGACGGGTTACGGTCAATTTTTTCATTTGCGGAGAGCTGCCGGTTTGTAGTGTTCTTAGATGGCGTTACTAAGTTAAGGGCTGGCAGATTTGCTTGAATATTCATGGGCGATAATGGTTACAATGGCGGCTAATATAATAGTCGTTGCATCAATTCTTGTGTGACGTATTTCATTGGACCGAGATAATCTAACACAATTAATTAGTTTTCACTATGAATCCATTAGAACGATATTTGGCAGATCAGCAACAGAACGGATTTATCCAGGATGCTGAGCAGGAAGCCGTTATTCATAGGCTCAACGATTTGTTCAATGAATTAATCTTGCCACTTGAAAGTCAGCAAAAACAGCCCAGAGGGTTCTTTTCTAAGTTCATGCCACGAACAACAGGATCAAAACGTATTGCTACGCGGGGTTTATATTTATGGGGTGGAGTGGGGCAAGGCAAAACCTATTTAATGGACGTTTTTTTCGACTCGCTACCGTTTAAAGAAAAACGCCGCACACACTTTCACCGTTTTATGCAAAAGGTTCATCGTCAGTTGGCTGAGCTAAAGATGGTGTCCGATCCTTTGCAAACCGTCGCCGATCAACTTGTAGGCAATTGCCGCGTACTTTGTTTTGATGAGTTTTTTGTCTCGGATATAACCGATGCGATGCTTCTAGGGCGCTTGTTCGAAGCATTATTTGAGCGCGGGATATGTCTGGTTGCCACGTCTAATATCGAACCAGATGGTTTATATCAAGGCGGTTTGCAGCGCGCCCGTTTTCTTCCCGCTATCGCCGCTTTAAAAGCGCATTGTGACGTGTTAAAGCTAGATAGTGGGACTGATTACCGTTTGCGTGAACTGGAGCAGGCAGAGATTTATCATTCGCCGCTCGATGATCAGGCGGATGTGCTGCTGATGAACTTGTTTAAACATATGACCGCGGTAGACATTGAATTTGCATCAAGTTTAGAGCTGGAAGGCCGTAAGGTGGCAGTTAAGCAGTGCGCTGAAGGTGTGGTCTGGTTTGATTTTGGGGTGATTTGCGATATCCCGCGTGGTGCGGCTGATTACATCGAAATATCACGCTGTTTTCATACCGTTCTGTTGTCTGACGTTATCGTCATGGATGAGTTAAATAATGACCTGGCAAACCGCTTTATTAATATGGTCGACGAATTGTACGCGCATAATGTCAAGCTGGTGTTATCTGCCGAAGCGCCAGCAGAGCAATTATACCAAGGCAAAAAATTGACATTTCAGTTCGAACGGACCGTTAGTCGCTTGAAAGAAATGCAATCACACGAATACCTGGAAAGACCCCATTTACCGTAAACGGAGAACTATCATGGACAAACAAACACAATTAGAAATAGAAGCCGCCGCGTTTAGGCGCATTATCAAGCACTTTCAAACGCATACGGACGTACAAAATATTGAGCTGATGAATTTAGCTGATTTTTGCCGAAACTGTTTTTCAAAGTGGTATATGGCCGAAGCAAAACAGCGCGGTGTTGATATAGACTACGATGCGGCAAGAGAAGTGGTTTATGGTATGACGTACGCCGAGTGGAAAGATAAGTTCCAATTGCCAGCGACAGCAGAACAATTAGCCGCGTTTGAAGTGGGCGAGATAAGGCGTAAAGGCAAGGCCTGATTAGGTCATCGTCACCAGTTCTTCCGAATTGGTGGGGTGGATGGCGATGGTGTCGTCAAAATCCACCTTGCGTGCACCCATTTTAATGGCGACGGCAAAGCCTTGAAGCATTTCATCGGCGCTTTCGCCAAATAGATGGCAGCCGACTATTTTTTCGTCATCGCCGATAGTGATTAACTTCATGGTAGTTCTTTGTTTTACTTCAGAGAAAGCCTGAGTCATCGGTGCGAAAGTTGAGCTGTAAACTTTTACTTTATCGTGCTGATCTCTCGCTTGTTGCTCGGTTAAACCAACGGTGCCGATCGGTGGATGCGAAAATATCACGCTTGAAATAAGGCTGTAGTCGAGTTTGCGGTCAGTTTGGCCGTTGAAAAGGCGATCACTGAGTCTTCTCGCAGCGGCAATAGCGACGGGTGTTAAAGCGGCGCGACCAGTGACGTCACCAACGGCAAAAATATGATTTTGCGAGGTTTTTTGCCATTCATCGGTGCTGATAAAGCCTTTTTTATCAAGGCTAATACCCGTTTTTTCTATACTCAGTGAATCGGTATTGGGAGTGCGCCCAATAGCCCATATAATCTCATCGAATAGCCCATCAATAGGACCTTTTTCAGTATGGATAAGGAACTGGCCGGAAGCGGTTTTTTCAATCGACGTTGGTGATGTTTTGCTCTCAACTTGAATGCCTTGCTGCTGCATAGCGCCCATCAATTCCTTGCCGAGCATTGGGTCGAATTGGCGTAGCGGTTGCTCGCCGCGAATAATCAAGCTGACTTGAGTACCTAAGGACTGAAAAACGCCAGCCAGTTCAACCGCTATAAAACCAGCACCGACGACAGCGACTTTCTTCGGTTGAGTTGTTAGCTCAAAAAAACCGTCGGATGTAATGCCGTATTGCGCGCCAGGAATATCTGGAATAGAAGGTTTTCCACCGGTGGCGATAAGAAAGCGATCGGCCGTGAAGCGCTCATCACCCACTTGAATGGTATGTTCATCGATGAATGTAGCGGTGCCTTCGACTTGATGAACCGTATTTTTTGTTAAATTTGATGCGTATATGCCGTTAAGGCGCTTTATATAAGCGTCTCTATTCTGCTTTAACGTAGACCAGTCAAACCGTTTGAGAGAGACGTCAAAACCATAGTTTTTTGACGAATGCAGCGTCTCTGCGATTGATGCGGCGTGCCACATGACTTTCTTCGGTACACAACCGACATTAACGCAAGTACCACCTAAACGGGCCTGTTCAACAATGGCGCATTTAGCGCCGTGCATCGCTGCTCGGTTAACACCCGCTATGCCACCACTACCACCACCGATGGCAATAAAATCAAAATGATTATTCATAATATTTAATTTATATTCAATAGGTTATAGAGGTTTATTAAAGTAAGATATTCTCTAGTATTTTGCTGTAACTGGTCGATAATAAATCTAAATCTTTAACATTGACGCACTCATTTATTTTATGAATGGTTTCGTTAATGGGGCCAAGCTCAATGACCTGAGCACCACCTGGTGCAATAAAACGTCCATCGGATGTGCCACCTGCGGTCGATAAAATGGGTGTATTACCCGTCACCTCAAGTAGTGCTTTTTCGACCGCCGCACTGAGTTCGCCGCGCTCGGTTATAAATGGAAGCCCCGATACTTGCCAGCTCAGTTCATAATTATCAGAATTTTGGTCGACGATATAGGTCACTCGACGCTTAATGTCTTCGGGGGTTAGCTCACTGGAAAAACGTAAATTAAAGACCAGTTTTAATTGCCCTGGAACGACATTTTCGACGCCGGTACCGGCATTAATGTTCGAAATTTGAAAGCTCGTGGCGGGGAAATATTCGTTGCCATTATCCCATTTCTCCTGTGTTAAACCGCTAAGAATAGGGGATAGAGCGTGAATGGGGTTTTCAACTAATTCAGGATAGGCTACGTGACCCTGTTTACCGAACAGGCTTAAGTAACCATTGATAGAACCGCGCCGCCCAACGCGTACCA
>JBLIAQ010000096.1:0-6750 GCA_047634535.1 Cycloclasticus sp. | reverse complement strand
CGTTCTTTACCTAAGGCTTGAGCTCTGGCAGGGTCATTCCAGGCGGTGGGGTCTTCTAGTTCCCTTAAAACTTCAGTTAGCCTTTCGTGCTTTGTGTCGAAGTCAAAGGTACCCCCTAAGCGATACGGTGCGCTCTTTCAGGTCGGCAATTTTATTGGTGATTGGGTTTAGCTCACGCATAGAGGTGATGGTTTTAAACAATGCCTAAAGGTTATTCGGTGGTAACGGGTTCTTTTACGCCTTTTAGTAAAGCGTCTAGCGTGTGCCAGGGTAACGTCGCGCATTTTACACGAGCTGGATACTCACATACACCCGCTAATACGGCTAATTTGCCCAATTCATCCATTTCAACGTGCTCACCGGTCGCCATATTGTGAAACAGCTCGAAGAGCTTTTGCGCCTCTTCTTCGGTCTGGCCTTTAATAATATCCGTCATTAACGACGCGGACGCGGTAGATATGGCGCAACCTTGTCCCTGAAAGCTGGCATCGGTAATTTTTCCATCGTCGATTTTTAAAAACAAGGTGAGGCGATCACCGCATAGTGGATTGAAACCGTCTATTTGACGATCGGCATCCTCCATCTTACGGAAGTTCCTGGGGTTTCTATTATGATCAAAAATCACTTCTTGATATAGGTCTCTTAAATCGTCCAGCATTATCCAAACATCTCTATTAAATTTTCTATTCCAGCCATTAAAGCATCGACTTCCTGATGCGTATTGTACATCGCAAATGAAGCTCTAGCAGTAGCCGGCACGCCAAAAAAGTCCATCACAGGCATCGCGCAATGGTGGCCTGCTCGTACCGCAATTCCCTGGTGATCCATCATGGTGCCGATGTCGTGAGGGTGTATACCGTCCAATACGAACGACATGATTGCGCCTTTATTGCTAGCCGTTCCAATAATCCGTAGCTTATCGATTTTTTTTGATTGCTCGGTAGCGTACTCGAGAAGGCTATTTTCATGCGCTGCAATTGCAGCTATGCCAATGGTATCAATGTAATCCAGTGCCGCGCCCAAACCAATCGTTCCGGCGATATTCGGTGTGCCCGCTTCAAACTTGTAAGGTACTTTGCTATACACCGTTTTTTCAAACGTCACTACGCTGATCATATCGCCACCGCCTTGATACGGAGCCATTTGTTCTAGTTGTTCCATTTTTCCATACAACGCACCGATACCCGTTGGGGCATACAGCTTGTGTCCAGAGAACACGTAGAACTCACAACCCAGCGCCTGTACGTCGACCGCGATATGAGGAATAGCCTGCGCGCCATCAATTAACACGGGGATATCATGCTGATGTAGTAAATCGATCAGCTGCTTTATCGGATTTATCGTACCCAGTGCATTGGACATATGTGAAATGGCAGCAAATTTCGTTCTTTTGCTGATCAGCGCCTCGAACTCTTCAAGTATCAACTCGCCTTGCGTATTAATCGGTGCTACTTTCAGAGTGGCGCCGGTTTTTTCGCATAACATTTGCCACGGCACGATATTAGAATGATGCTCCATCGCGGTAATGAGTACTTCATCGCCTGCTTTAATCGTTTCTGCAATCGCATTAGCGACCAGATTAATCGCTTCGGTTGCACCTCGGGTGAAGACTATTTCTTTTTCCGAGCCGGCGTTTAAAAACCGCTGAACTTTTTTACGTGCATTTTCATACGACAGGGTCGCGCGCTCACTTAAAGTATGTACGCCACGATGTATATTCGCATTATCATTTTCATAATAATGAACGATGCTATCAATCACCGCTTTAGGTTTTTGGCTGGTCGCTGCATTATCCAGATACACCAGTTGCTTGCCGCGCACCTGTTGATCCAGCACGGGGAAATCTCGGCGGATTTTTTCTACGTCATAGCTCACTATATTTTCAAGCACTTCGCTCATAACCACTCTTTTTTCATATCATGTTGCGGAAACCGTTTTAGCAATTCGTCCAGCACCTTCATGCGAAGCGGTTCAAAGCTAATGCGCTCGACCATTTCATTTGCAAACGCAAAGGTCAGCATGTTTTTTGCCATTTGCTCATCCGCACCACGAGAGCGCAAATAGAAAATAGCTTCATCATCGAGCTGACCAACGGTCACGCCGTGCGCGCACTTAACGTCATCGGCGTATATTTCGAGCTGCGGTTTAGTATCTACCTCGGCACGTTCTGATAACAGCAAATTGCGGTTATTCATTTTTGCATCGGTTTTTTGCGCGTCCTCTGCAACGATAATGCGTCCCTGGAATACACCGCGTGAGCTGTCGGCCATAACGCCCTTGTAAAACTCATTACTAACCGCGTGCGGCTGGCTGTGATTTAGCCGCGTATGGCTATCCATATGCTGCTGATCCTGTCCAATGTATAAACCATCCAACGTGCAATCGGCTGCAACGCCTAGATTAGCGTGAACTTCAGCGCGTGATAATACCGCGCCAAAGACGTAATTAGATTGCTGAAAAATAGCGTTATCTTCTAAGCGTGAATACACACCACCGATATGATAGGCCTTTAAAGACTCGGCCTGTAAGCGAGTGTGAGAGAGGTTTGCATTTGGTTCAACGACCACCTCTGTCACCACGTTGGTCAAATAACAACTGTCGTCATAGCCGGTATAGGTTTCAAACACCGTCGCTTTAGAAGACGTCATCGCGATAATCAAATTGCGGCAATTCGATAACTTTAACGCACCGTCTTTGGATGAAATAAAAGCTAGCTGGATGGGTTTTTCAATGGCCGTATTTTCTGCGATACAGATCAGTGCACCATCGGTAAATAGCGCCGTATTAAAATTAATAAAGCCTTGCGCTGGCTCTTCAACCACAGAGTCCATTAAGGCTTTAAATAGGTCTTGCTGTTCTTCACTGGCGCTTAATGTTTCACTCAATGGCAGCACCGTTACGTCATCTGGCAAACCACTTAGCGACGAGTATGCCGACTGATAGAACCCATCAACAAACACCATATGGTGACAGCCTTCGAGCAATACCTCGTCTAATAAAGCCTGATCAATCTCACCTGCTTTTTCAGCTAACGTGAATTGGCTTTTTTCGATCGCAGTAATATTGGTATAACGCCATTCTTCATCGCGAGGCGCGGGAAATCCAGCCTCGGCAAATTCTGTTGCAGCGCGTTCACGCAAACTTACTAACCAGCTGACATCACTCCCTACTAGGGGTATTGAACTGGCGCTTAACAAATTAGCGTAATGGATATTAGGTAAATGTGTTACAGACATAGTTTTTAACTCGCTATTTTATCTTCGACCCAGCTGTAGCCTCTCTTTTCTAGCTCGAGGGCTAACTCAGCACCGCCAGATTTAACAATTTGCCCGTGCGCTAAAACGTGCACAAAATCAGGTGTAATATAGTCCAATAGACGCTGATAGTGGGTTACCAACACAAAGGCCCGAGATGGGTCACGTAAACGATTAACGCCTTCAGACACCACTTTTAACGCGTCAATATCCAGACCTGAATCGGTTTCATCGAGCACGCATAAAGTGGGCTCAAGAACCGACATTTGTAGAATCTCGTTACGTTTTTTCTCACCGCCTGAAAACCCTTCGTTGACCGCGCGGTATAAGAATTTTTCGTCCATATCGAGATCTTTCATCTTACCTTTGACCAGACCAATAAAATCCATCGCATCCAGTTCGGATAAATTATTGTATTTACGAATACCGTTAAGCGCCGCTTTGAGCATATAAATATTACTCACCCCTGGTACTTCAACTGGGTATTGAAACGCCAGGAAAACACCTGCCCAGGCGCGCTCTTCAACGCTCATTTCGAGCAAGTCTTTACCGTGAAATAGTACTCGGCCCTTGGTGATTTCATAACCAGCTCGACCGGCGAGGATATACGATAAGGTGCTTTTGCCTGAGCCGTTGGGGCCCATAATGGCGTGCACTTCACCCGCATTAATGTCTAAATTAATGCCCCTTAAAATCTCTTTACCATCCACGCTTACGTGTAAATCTTCTATTTTTAGCATTCTGCTATTCCTTATAACTTTAAATTTTAATGGTCTGCAGCGACTGACGCTCTAACCGACACTACCTTCAAGACTAATACCCAACAAGGCTTGCGCTTCAACCGCAAACTCCATCGGTAATTCTTTAAACACTTCTTTACAAAAACCATTCACAATCATCGATACCGCGTCTTCTGCTGAAATACCGCGTTGCATACAGTAGAACAACTGGTCTTCACTGATTTTTGAAGTCGACGCTTCGTGTTCAATGGTGGCGCTTGGTTGTTTGGTTTCGATATAGGGAAACGTATGCGCACCGCATTGATCGCCCAATAGCAAAGAGTCGCACTGCGTGTAGTTTCTGGCGTTTTCAGCCTTACGCCCAATTTTAACCAAACCGCGATAGGTGTTTTGACCGTGACCCGCCGAAATGCCTTTTGAAATAATCGTACTACTGGTGTTTTTTCCGTAATGAATCATCTTGGTGCCCGTATCGGCCTGCTGATAATTATTGGTCAACGCCACAGAGTAAAACTCACCAGTAGAATTATCGCCTTTCAAGACCACACTTGGGTATTTCCAGGTAATTGCCGACCCCGTTTCTACCTGCGTCCAAGAGACTTTAGCATTGTCGCCACGGCACTCGGCGCGCTTGGTAACAAAGTTATAAATACCGCCTTTGCCATTTTCATCGCCCGGGTACCAGTTCTGAACAGTAGAGTATTTAATCTCAGCGTCCTTCAAAATAACCAGCTCAACCACCGCCGCGTGCAGCTGGTTTTCATCGCGCATTGGCGCGGTACAGCCTTCCAGATAACTGACGTGACTACCTTCCTCGGCGACAATCAAGGTACGCTCAAATTGCCCGGTATTGGCCGCATTAATTCTGAAATAGGTTGATAACTCCATTGGGCAACGCACGCCTTTAGGGATATAAACAAACGAACCATCACTGAATACGGCTGCGTTTAACGCCGCATAGAAATTATCGTACTGTGACACAACGGTGCCCAAATATTGTTTAATTAACTCAGGATGATCTTTTACTGCTTCAGAGAATGAGCAGAAAATAACGCCCGCCTCATAGAGTTTCGCTTTAAACGTCGTCGCTACTGAAACGCTATCAAACACCGCGTCCACCGCCACACCCGCCAGACGCATTTGCTCTTCTAGCGGAATACCCAGCTTGTTGTAGGTATCAATCAGCTTAGGATCTACCTCGTCTAAACTTTGCGGACCATCGGCCATGCTTTTAGGCGCGGAATAATAGCTGATCTCCTGGAAGTCGATTTTAGGAAATTCAACGAACGCCCACTCAGGGTGTTCCATCGTTAACCAGTGGCGGTAGGCTTCCAGTCGCCACTCTAGTAAGAACTCAGGCTCCCCTTTTATCGCCGACAAGGCACGAATAACGTCTTCACTCAAACCCGGGGCAAATGAGTCAGACTCAATATCGGTCACAAAGCCATCTTTGTAACCCTGGCCGATCATATTTTTTAAATTTTCATTAGATGCTGACATCTAGCTCTCCACTTTTAAATCATTCGATACCTGCCCTTTAAGACGGACAGGTAAGCTAATATTCACGTATTGTTGGTTGGCCGGAGCCACTAAATCGGCCAATGTAACGGCTTCTAAAGCGGTGTACACAGCACGATTGATCAAGTTCCAGTTACCTTTGATTTCACAGGAAGACTCCTGCTCACAAATTCCTTCATCGGTACTGCATTCGGTCATGCTAATGGGACCTTCTATCGCCATAATGATTTCGGCAATATTTGTTTCCGTAGGAGGTTTAGTCAAAACATAGCCGCCTTTAGATCCCCGGTGAGAGGTCAAAATAGCCTCTTTAGTTAATAATTTCAATACCTTGCTGACGGTAGGTAAGGCGACACCCGTGGCTTTTGTAATATCCGTGGCCGCGTGAATCACACTGGGTTGATGACCGATATGGGTCAGAATAACCGTCGCATAATCTGTTAATTTACTGACTCTAAGCATAAGCACCTCTCATATAGGACTATTTTAGTACTATATGGTTGCAGTGTATAGTTGCTTTTTAAAATAAATCGGTAAGGTATAGAGAAAAAGCCGGCTGTATACAGCTTAAATTTTTAACTATCGCCAGATTCCATGCAAGCCAGGCAACGAGTTGACGTGGGTTCTAATGCTAGTCGGCGCGAATCAATTTCTTCACCACAAACAAAACAAAAACCATACTCATCTGTTTCTATCCTGCTTATCGCGCCATCTACTTTTACAAGCTGCTGTTGCCGTCGCCTCGATGTTTCCAGCGAAATTTGCTGCGCTTGCATCGCATCCATGCGGGACAGACGACCCAAACGAGCTTGATCCAGTTCGATCGGTTCATTAGATAGCTGAAATTCATCCTCTTGTAGCTGGAGGTCTAATTTTAAATCCAACAGTTCCTGCTTTAACTTATCAACGTCTGTTTTATTCATTTTTGCTTTATTGTTATCTGTGCCACTACCTACGGAACACCCGCGATCGAAACGCTCACCCAGCTACACGCAACATGACTCAACCCGCAGGTTTTAAGCGTATCCTAACCTTCTCACCAGCAAACTCAATCTGATCGCCCGCCATGATTTTTTTCCGCTTTCTAGTTTCGACCTGGCCGTTCACGCATACCAAACCTTCAGCAATAACGGCTTTTGCCTCACCGCCGCTGGCGACCATACTTTCAAATTTAAGAATTTTATATAACTCAACGGGTTGCTCAGGGATTTCTACTTCTTTCATATAAATACGCACTC
>JBLIAQ010000095.1:0-6857 GCA_047634535.1 Cycloclasticus sp. | reverse complement strand
ACGAAGAATTTTATGCCAACAGCCAACTCGACAACCTGGCGTCTTGTCACGCTGCGCTCGCAGCGCTGTTGTCCGACAAATCACTGCAAGCCGACCAATTCAATGTCTGCGCTTTTTTTGACCACGAAGAAATTGGCAGCAATAGTCATAAAGGCGCCGACGGCAGTTTCTTGACCGACGTTTTAGAGCGTATCGCCGATGGCCTGAAAATATCCAACGAAGACTATAAGCGCGCGCTATCCAACAGCTTTATGATCAGTGCGGATATGGCGCATGCCTACCAGCCGAACTTTCCAGCCGCTTACGAGCCCAACCATAAAGTACTGGTTAATCAGGGGCCCGTTATTAAGGTCAATGCGAATATCCGTTACGCCTCAAACAGCGCTTCACAGGCTCGGTTTATTAGCCTCTGCGAGCAAGCCGACGTTCCTTATCAGCAGTATTCACACCGATCAGACTTGGGTTGCGGCAGCACCATTGGTCCGATGACGTCCGCGCGTCTAGGTATTAGCGCCGTCGATGTTGGCAACCCGATGTGGGCCATGCACAGTATTCGCGAAAGCGCAGGGGTGCTGGACCATGACTATATCACCCGCGTGTTTTCACAATTTTTTTCTTAAGCCGTATCGAATAAATGAAATTCAAATTTAAATTTAAATTCACTATCCTTATCTTCATCGTCGCCGCGATCGCTCTGTTTTTCGCGCGTAATGAAAACTTTATACCGCGCACCGCGTTGGATATTTATCATCATTACATCAATAAAACCGAAGCCAGCGCCGTTGCTGGCCTAACACCCGAGGCCGCGCTAGATATTCAAAAACGCGTGGTGTATGCATTGTCTGAAAAATGGGGTGGTGTCGCTGGCTATAAAGCCGCGTTAACGAACCCCGAGGTGCAACAAAAAATGGGCGTCAGCGAACCCTTGCTGGGGATTTTCCTGGACAAAATGTTACTAGACAGCCCGGCCACCATCCAAATATCGTCGGCGGTCCATCCGTTTGCCGAAGCCGACCTGCTGGTTCGCGTAAGAGACGCCTCAATCAACGAGGCAACAACAGATGAAGAGCTGCTCGCCGCGATAGATCAGGTTATTCCCTTTATAGAAATTCCTGATCGCCTGTACTCGACCGACAAACCGTTAACGCTGGATATGCTCACGGCTATTAACACCGGCGCGCGTTATGGCGTAATGGGTGAACCGATCCCTATCGAAGATATTGAAAACCTGAACTGGTGCCAGGTAGGCATTGTTTACGACGATAAAAGCCACTTAAAAACGGGGCGCTGCTCTTCTTTAATGGGCAATCCGGTCAACGTTATTCGCTGGCTTCGAGATAAACTCCTGAAATTGAACTACCCGCTTAAACAGGGAACCTTATTATCTTTAGGCAGCCTGACCTCGCCGATACCGATAAAAAAAGGCCGCCTAACCGCCGTCTTTACAGGCCTCGGATCGAAGCCACACGTTACCGTTTCAGTGACGTTTAAATAAAAAACGCCCGCAAAGCGGGCGAATATTTAACGCTTAAAGTCAGACTCTAAAGCATCTAGCTAATACGTTTACCTAGCATTCTTCTAAGCGTGCCATCTTTATCTACAAAATGGTGCTTTAAGGCGCCACAAAGGTGTAAAACAATCGCCACGAAAAGTACCTTGCCGGCTATTTCATGCGTTTCATGTGCCGCTCCAGCCAAAGCGCCATTAATAGGAATCATCTTACCCACTTCATCTGGGTTTGGCGTTGCCGCTAATAGTTCCCAACCAAAAATAGCCAGACCATAACCGCCCAGGCCAGACATCAACATACCCGACACTGGCAATATGATGGTCGCAATAATCAACAGCCAATGAACAATTTTCGACAGCGTATGCTCCCATGCTTTGTAATTGCTCGCTGCCTCGGGCCAGCCATGTTTAATACGCCAAATAACGCGACATAAAATAACCACGAATAACAACATGCCAACGGATTTGTGAATGGGGTATAGCTCATGCACCTCATAGTCCGTCATATAAACACCCACCGCTATCATGCTAATAATACTAAGCCCCACTACCCAGTGTAGCGTCACCGTCACGGCCGACAATTTTTCTTTTGTATCGCTCATTGTTTCTCCCATCTCTTTATTATTAATTAGTGTTAGTTGATATATCATACTTGCATTATTAGCCTATATTTTCAATTTGTATGAATCAAGATCTTTATCCCTCTATTTATATCCCCCACGGCGGTGGTCCCTGTTTTTTTATGGACTGGACACGCGGCCCAGCCAACACCTGGGATAACATGGCCCAATGGCTAGGCCTGCTGCATCTGTCTTTGCCGCAAAAGCCGAGTGCTATCGTTATTTTTTCGGCGCATTGGGAAGCTGAAGTTGTGCGTATTAACAGCCACCCCGCGCCTGAATTAATTTATGATTATTATGGCTTTCCCGAACATACTTATCGCTTAAGTTATCCCGCGCCCGGATCGCCAGAGCTGGCAAAGAGAATTCAGACGCTTTTCACCGCAGCGAATATCAGCAGCGAACTAGACCCAACACACGGCTTTGATCACGGCACGTTTGTACCGTTAAAAGTGATGTTTCCAGAAGCGGATATTCCCGTCGTTCAGGTGTCGCTACACGCCAGCCTCGATCCACAGCTTCATCTGAAAATGGGCGCTGCGCTACAAACCCTAAGGGAAGATAATATCCTGATCTTAGGCAGCGGCATGAGTTTCCACAATATGCAAATACTGATGCAGGGTAGTGACCCACAGAATCATTCCGGACAGTTTGATAGCTGGCTAAATCAAGCCTGTACCGCAACGCCTAAGGAAACAAATCAGCAATTATCTGAATGGCAAACAGCACCTTCTGCACTCGCTTGCCACCCACGCGAAGAACACCTGATTCCCTTAATGGTCGCCGCCGGAGCAGCGGGAAATGACGCCGGCAAAAACATATTCACAGACCAGGTGATGGGTGCTACTGTATCGGCTTATCAATTTGGCTAATACAATGAGGGAACTTCATGAGCAAACTACTTTATATTCAAGCTTCGCCACGCGGCTCGCGATCTAGTTCTAACGAGGTCGCCAATAGCTATATCGAGTCATTTAAAGCGGCATCGGCAGATAATAGCGTCAGTACCTTAAATGTCTGGGATATGAATTTGCCGGAATTTGACGGCGACCGATTAAACGCAAAATACAGTTTCTTACACGGCCAAAACCCATCCGAACAGGAAGCCGAAGCCTGGCAAGAAGTAGTCGCCATCGCCGATCAATTCAAAGCCGCCGACAGTTATTTATTTAGCGTACCGATGTGGAATTTTTCTATCCCTTATAAGCTCAAGCACTTTATTGATGTGATTACCCAGCCTGGGCTTACCTTTGGCTTTTCGCCGGAAACCGGCTTTCAAGGCTTAGTCACCGGCAAATCGGTCACCGCCGTTTATTCGCGCGGTGGCGAATACGATAACGAAGCCGCCAAGGGTATGGATTTTCAAAAGCCTTACTTAGAATTAGTACTCGGCTTTATCGGCTTTAAAGACATCAACAGCATTATTCTCGAACCCACCCTGGCCGACCCCGGAACCTTTTCCAACGCCATCGACAAGGCGAATGTGGAAGCAGCCGAACTGGCCAGGAAGGCCTAATGGATTTACAAATAAGCGGTAAAAAAGCATTCGTTTCCGGCTCTAGTCAGGGTATCGGCTTTGCCATTGCCAAAACCCTCGCGGCAGAAGGTGCGCACGTTATTATCAATGGCCGTAACGAGGCAAAACTAAGCGCCGCTAGCAATAAAATACTCGCCGAATTCCCGCAGGCTAAGGTGTCTATTTTTTGTGCCGACCTGTCACAAGCAGAAGCTACGCAAACACTCGTCGAACAACACCCAGACGTCGATATCCTGGTTAACGCACTCGGTATTTTCGAACCAAAAGACTTCCTCGATATACCCGATGAAGACTGGCAACGATTTTTTAACGTCAACGTACTTACTGGCGTTCGGCTATCTCGCGCGTATTTACCCTATATGAAACAAAAAAACTGGGGCCGAATCCTCTTTATCAGCAGCGAAAGCGCGGTTCAAATCCCGCTGGAAATGATCCACTACGGCACCACCAAAACCGCCCAGCTCGCCGTTTCGCGTGGCCTGGCCGAAGCGTGTGCAGGCACCGGCATTACCGTTAACGCGGTACTACCCGGCCCAACCAAATCAGAAGGCGTGGTCGATTTTGTAAACGAAATCAGCGGCGGTCAGGATTTTGCAGCGTTTGAAAAAGAATTTTTCCAATCAATACGACCCTCATCGCTGATCAAACGCTTTGCCGACACGCAAGAAGTCGCCAATATGGTGGTGTATTTATGTAGCCCATTAGCCTCGGCGACTACGGGTGCTGCCGTGCGGGTGGATGGTGGTGTGGTGAAGGCATGTGTTTAGAGGTCATTTATTTAGGCTTTAACCTAGTAACAAATGAAAAGCTTATTCCACTTACTTTATGCTGTTAGAAGCAAATAAAATTATCAACAGCGGTGGATTAAATGCAAAATTTAGTTAGACACACCTTATATCTATTCATAATTATTACAGCCCTTACAGCAGCAATTACATTCGCTGGAATAGCTTATGTTTGGTTCTTTTCTGAAAAATCAGAATTGCCACATTTGGAGCTACTTATAGGTTCAGTTATTGTTGAGGTGATTGCGGTAATCTTAATGTTGGCTAAAAAGGGTTTGAAATATCTACCTGATACACAAACAGATAAAAAACCCAAAGATACACTTAAATTTATGGAAGACTTTATTTCTACAGGGACAAGTGCAACAGTTGTTAGTAATAGAGTATCTTGGCTATCAGGCAACCAAAGTCTTACCGATATTCTTCAACAGAAAATTCACAGTGGCACTAGAATTGAAATTATTACTCCTTCTGAAGTTTCACAAACTTTAAAAGACGAGCTATACGGAGCCACCTTCATAGTTACGGGTGAAGATATTTCACCTGAAGCAAGGTTTACATTGGTTAACGGTGATCGGAGCGGAGCTGAAAAGCTTGCTATTGCAAGGGGTGTCCACCCTGATCACGAAATTACAATTTTTGATAATAATTCCGGCCCACAAATTATTGCTATGGCAAAAGACATAATACGGAAATCAAGGAAGCTATCTGATGCCCCATAGATGGTGCAATTCAGCAAAAATCAGACGTACTCAAATTGAATCAGGGATTGACCTAACGTTCAATGAAATTTTTAAGCCACTTATTGTTAGGCGGATTTCGAACCTATCGCCAAAAGAAATATTAGAAGTAGGAGCGGGAACAGGGCATTTATCTAAAGAATTATCTATTTTAGGTTTCTCCGTGACTGCGATAGAGCCTTCACTGGGAATGTATGAGGTAGCGCAAGAAGTCTTAAGTGAAACTAATGTAAAGCTAATAAATACTACTTCTTTTGAATTAGAGAGGCAGCGCTTATATGACATTTCATTCTCACATTTAGTCGCCCACGTTGTTGATGATCTCATAAGCTTTTTTACGTCAGTAGGCGATCATCTAGAAACTGGAGGCCATTTCATTTTCTCCATTCCCCACCCTTGCTTTTATAACGACTATAAAAAGTTCTTTGGTGAAGAATATAATTACATGGTTTCAATGGCAAAGAACGTATCTTTTACAATAACTAAAGATTCAGCTAATTTGATAAGTGGAGTTCCTTATCACCATAGGCCTTTATCAGAGTATATTAATAGTTTAGTAAAATCGGGTTTTGCAATAGATGGGTTTGATGAAACATATCCAGATGACGAAATTCAAAAAAAATATGGAGCAAAGTGGGAAAGCCCTAGGTATTGTGTATTCACATGCAAAAAGCTCTAACAAAACAATCAAAGGTCAGCCAGCTGGTTAGTTAAAAATCATGTTGCTTTCGCTGCCGCGAGGGCGTTCATTTCTTTTGTATGCCCAAAAGAAACGAACCAAAGAAAAAGGCACCCAATCGCAACAATCAGTCATTTTTCGGGTTCGCGCTAAACTCGCTACGCTCAAACAACGCACTCTCAATTCCGAAAAACAACTGATTGTTAACGCGATAAAGGGGAGGGAAAAGCCGTTAACTGGTCGGGGGTTTTTTCGATTTAACTTCCCTTTTACCTCACCGAAGAATAGATGGTTTTTACAAGGCTTTCCGCTGTGGCTGTCTGAGCCTGCTTTGTGGCGAGTTCCGCAGCGGTTGGAAAAAGCATCTATTCTGAGGGCACCTTTAGGTGAGGTAGTGGGATGGCATTTTTCTGGTTACTCTTTTGTTGCTATAGACAAAAGAGTAACTCGCCCAACAGGGTGAAACCTGATGTTTGATAATTATACAAAGCAAACTGTATTAGCTCACATGCGCGATTTATAGAGCCATCGTAAAACCGCCCCTTGTTCTAAGCTGTAATTTTTAACACGCATGTCATCTACTTAGCTTTACACTATCCCTTATATGTCGTTAAAAATAATACTTCAAACTATTCGCCCTCCCTTTCTGGTTTTAACGCCTGTTTGTGTTTTTTTGGGTTTAAGTACGGCGATTTCAATTCAGGCGCAGGTAGATTATTTGCTGTTTTTTATCGTCATGCTCGGTGCGATATCCGCCCATATAAGCGTGAACACGTTAAATGAATACTACGACTTTAAAAGCGGTCTTGATTTAAAAACGCTAAAAACACCTTTTAGTGGTGGTAGTGGTGCGTTACCAAACAAGCCTGAAATGGCTACTGCGGTTCTCATTATCGGCTTAACAACGCTATTGCTAACCATCGCAATCGGCATTTACCTGGCGCTACTTCAAGGCCTTCAAATTCTGCCCATTGGTTTGCTGGGTGT
>JBLIAQ010000094.1:0-6886 GCA_047634535.1 Cycloclasticus sp. | reverse complement strand
CCTATCGCTAATTTAGCAGCCACTTTAGCAATCGGAAACCCTGTTGCTTTTGAAGCTAGTGCTGATGAACGCGAAACCCTGGGATTCATTTCAATAACGATCATATCGCCATTGTCTGGATTGATGGCGAATTGTACGTTCGAACCGCCAGTATCAACGCCAATTTCGCGTAATACGGCGATCGAGGCGTTACGCATAATTTGGTACTCTTTATCCGTTAAGGTTTGCGCTGGCGCCACAGTAATTGAGTCGCCGGTGTGCACACCCATCGGATCAAAGTTTTCTATCGAGCAAATGATAATACAATTGTCTTTACGATCGCGAACGACCTCCATTTCATACTCTTTCCAACCCAAAACGGATTCTTCAATCAACAGTTCGTTGGTTGGTGAAAGTTCAAGTCCACGATTACAAATGGCTATAAACTCTTCACGGTTATAAGATATCCCGCCTCCGCTTCCACCCATCGTGAAAGAGGGTCGAATAATCGTTGGAAAGCCAATTGAATCCAGCGCAACAAAGGCCTCATCCATATTGTGCGCGACAAAAGAACGCGGGGTCGACAGGCCAATTTTAGTCATCGCCTTCTTGAATAAATCACGATCTTCAGCTTTATCAATCGCTTCTTTTGAGGCACCGATTAACTCGACGTTATGTTTTTTCAGCACGCCATGTTTATCGAGATCTAACGCACAGTTAAGCGCGGTTTGCCCACCCATGGTTGGCAGCAGTGCGTCTGGTTTTTCTTTTTCGATAATTTTTTCAACCGTTTGCCAGTCAACCGGCTCAATATAAATGGCGTCTGCCGTTTCCGGGTCGGTCATAATGGTGGCTGGATTAGAGTTGACCAGAATGACTCGGTACCCCTCTTCCCTTAGCGCCTTACACGCTTGCGTACCAGAATAATCAAACTCACAGGCTTGACCAATAACAATTGGCCCGGCACCAATTAGTAAAACAGATTTTATGTCGGTTCTTTTTGGCATAGTCGTTTCTTACAAATCTTTATGCGATTGCATCATCGCGGTAAATCGTGTGAATAAATACGCGATATCGTGTGGTCCTGGGCTCGCTTCCGGGTGTCCTTGAAAACTAAAGGCCGGGCAATCCGTACGTTCAACGCCTTGCAAGCTCTTATCAAACAGGGAAATGTGCGTGGCTTTTAAATTATCCGGCAACGATTCGGCGTCCACCGCGAATCCGTGGTTTTGGCTCGTTATCGATACTTTTTTACTCGCTAACTCCTGTACCGGGTGATTGCCGCCGTGATGACCAAACTTCATTTTAATGGTACGAGCACCACTCGCCAGCGCCAACAATTGGTGGCCTAAACAGATACCAAAAACGGGGATTTTTTTATCTAAAATTTCTTTAATCGCTGTGATCGCATACGAACAAGGCTCTGGATCACCCGGACCATTGGATAAAAACACCCCATCTGGCGCCATAGCTATTACTTCAGAAGCCGGTGTAGTAGCGGGAACTACATGAACATCGCAGCCCGAATCTACTAATAACCTGAGAATATTGCGTTTTACCCCAAAGTCATAAGCGACGACTTTAAAACTCGCTTTGACTTTAGTGTTTGAGGGTTTATGCTGCCAGACCGATTCTGTCCAGTCGTAGGACTCTTTAGTCGTGACTTCTTTCGCCAAGTCCAGGCCTTTTAATGACAGGGCTTCTTTCGCTTCTTCTAAAGCGAGAATATCATCCACCTCTTCGCCTGCAATAATACAGCCTCGTTGAGCGCCTTTTTCACGTAGTACGCGGGTTAATTTACGCGTATCTATATCAGCGATTGCAACGATACTGTGGCGCTTCAAGTAATCAGATAATGTTTCAGAAGATCGCCAGTTGCTGTGAACCAAAGGCAAGTCTCGAATCACCAGGCCGCGCGCGTGAATGTCGGCAGATTCCTCGTCCTCGGCATTAACACCGACATTACCGATATGTGGACAGGTTAAAGTGACTATTTGATGCGAATACGATGGATCAGTAAGAATTTCCTGATAGCCGGTCATGGATGTATTAAAGACAACTTCACCCGTTGTAAGCCCCTGGGCTCCAATAGATACGCCACGAAAGACGCTACCGTCTTCAAGTACCAATATCGCAATATCAGACAAATTACACCACCTTTAGATATGCAAAACGGGAAGAGCCTTTTTGGCACTACCCGTTTTGATTGTTAATATGTATGGGCGCAAATTTTACTGGATTTAGTACCCTTGTGTCCAATCTTACACCAGCAAATTTTGCGTTTACTTAGGCAACATCCAGCGATTTCGCTAAATAGGCATTCATAATCAATGTCGGGTCTTCGATTAGTTTTTGTTTCCATTCGCCTAATGGAACTTCTGTTTGTATTAAGCCCCTCATTACGCCAATAAAGTCAGTACGCCCAACGGTAATGGCGCCAACTAATAAATCATCCTTAAAGTTCAAACGGACGTATTTGTAGTTATCTTTTTCCAGCAATGTAGTCGTTTCACCACCTTCAACGCCATCCCAGCTACCAAAAGAAGTAGACACCAGGCCAGCTGTATCTAAAACGTTCATACTCAAGCTGCCTTTATATTTTGCTGAGCCGCCCATCATATTTACCGCTGCAATACGTCCATGATCAACGGCCGTCGGTTGAATAGCGTGCACGGACTGTCCCCCAGTAGAGAAATCGACACCTTGCGCGACATCGCCCGCAGCGTAAATATTATCGATATTGGTACGTAAACTGGCGTCAACGAGGATGCCATTGTCTGTTTTTATACCGCTACCTTCTAAAAATTCAATATTTGAATAAACGCCGGTTGCCACGATAATCAAATCAAAATCAGTCAGACTATCGTCATCTCTTCTCAACGCAGGACCCGGTTCGATCGATTTAATGCTACTAGGGAGTATCATTTTTACCCCTTTGCTCTCACACCAGGACTGAATCATTTTACCGGCCGTTTTATCCATCATACGACTCACCATGAAGCCTGTACGCCCAAGCATAACGGTCAAGTCAACTTTTCGCTTCAGCATCGCTTCAACAATAATCGAGGCGACGAAGCCGGCACCCAATAAAGCCACTTTAGAACCCGGTTTGATAGCATCAAGAATCTTTCTGCCGTCGGCCAGCGTCCAGCAGTTCAGCACACCTTCATTTTCAGCGCCTGGAAAGGGTGAGTTAGCGGGTCTTGAACCCGTTGCGATCATTAATTTTTCGTATTCGTAAACGTCGCCGTTATCGAGAGAAACTTGATTATTAGCTGGATCGACCTTCTCGACTCTTGCATGAACATGCTCAATTTTTAAGTCGTCGAAATGGCCTTTCGTTTTTCTCAGGTGGGTGCCGGTATCTTTGATCATGCCGCTAAGGTAATAAGGCAGTGCCATGCGAGAATACGGCGGTTCAACTTCCGCACCGATCATCGTTATACTACATTCTGAGTTTGCTTTACGGAGCGTTTCAGCCGCTCTGACCGACGCCGGTCCAGCGCCAATAATCACATAATTTTTAGCTTTAACGGTCTGATTTTTTTTCACTTGATGTTGCTGCGCTTGTTTTTCAATCACCTGTCCGAACTCCGTTTTAATGTCATTAGATGCGGTACTTTTATCCGTTCTCTTAGATGAATCCAAACCAAGTATTGCTGCTATTTTGCATAAAATACCCATCGTGTATCCTCCGGAACTTTTTTTAAGTTTTTATAATTTAACAGCACTAGCCGTTAGTTAACAGCAAGATATTAACAGAAAACCATATCCGCGAAAGGGGCTTTTAATCTTTCAGTCCCAACACGTCTTGCATATCGTATAAACCCGCGTTTTGTTCAGCAGCCCAACAAGCGGCTCTAATGGCGCCGGTAGCAAACGTCATTCGACTTGTCGCCTTATGGGCGATTTCGATACGCTCACCGTCTCCCGCAAACAACACCGTGTGTTCGCCGACGATATCGCCCGCTCTGATCGTTGAAAAACCAATAGTCCCCGTTTCACGTTCGCCAGTGATACCTTCTCGTGCGTATACGGCGCAATCAGCCAAATCTTTACCCATCGCTTCGGCAAGCACCTCACCCATACGCAAAGCCGTACCAGACGGCGCGTCTACTTTGTGACGATGATGCGCCTCAACGACTTCAATATCGACAGAATCACCAATCGCCCTAGCCGCCAATTCAAGAAGCTTTAAGGTCACATTCACGCCAATACCCATATTAGGTGAAAATACGATTGGAATAGACTTTGATGCTAATTTGATGCGCTCTTTCTGTTCATCCGTAAAACCAGTGGTTCCAATGACCATGGCTTTTTTATGCGCTTCGCAAAAAACCAGTTTTTCAATACAGGCGTCGGGACGGGTAAAATCAACCAACACGTCGAAATCTGCTGCTACCGACTGAATCTCAGAGACCAGTCGTACCTGTTGACTGTCCAGGCCAGCGATATCTCCAGCATCTTTTCCTAGCGCCGACGAATCTTGTCTTTCAATAGCCGCGCCTAGAGAGGCCGATTTATTCAGCAAACACGCTTTGATTAAATTAAGACCCATTCGGCCACTGGCGCCCGATATAGCAATGCTAGCCATTTTCTTCTCCATTTTAAGACTTCATCTTATCAATAAAACTTTTGACTCCATCTAGCCAGGAGTGTTCTTGAGGGTTATGGCGCGTTCCACCTGTTTTAAATGAAGCCTCCAATTGCTCAACAAGAGTTTTTTGATCGCTCGTTAAGTTAATCGGTGTTTCTACAATCACCCTGCAAATAAGGTCACCCACAGGGCCGCCTCTGACAGGCTTAATGCCTTTTCCTCGCAATCTAAAAAGCTTGCCAGTTTGCGATTCCATTGGGATTTTAAGCTTCACCTTGCCCGACAAGGTTGGCACTTCGAGCTCACCACCAAGGGCTGCAATAGCAAAGCTAATCGGCATATCACAATACAAATTAGCCCCATCACGTTTAAATATGGCGTGTTCACGAACATTCACCTGCACGTACAGGTCACCCGCCGGACCACCATGATCCCCCGCTTCACCTTCACCACCTAAACGAATACGGTCACCGGTATCCACGCCCGCTGGAATTTTGACCGACAGGGTTTTTTGCTCTTTCGTTTTACCCGTACCACGACATTTTCCACAAGGGTCTTTAATAACTGAACCGCTACCGCGGCACGTTGGGCAGGTTTGCTGAACCGAAAACATCCCTTGCTGCATACGAACCTGTCCATGCCCTGCACAGGTAGAACAGATGCTAGATCCGGCGCCTTTAGAGCCTGAACCGTTGCAGCCGTCACAACTAACTGAGGTGGGGACTTTGATTTTAGTTTCTATGCCTGAAACTGCGTCTTCCAATGACATATCCAGGTTATAGCGCAAGTCAGCACCACGGGTAACCTGACTGCGACGACGCCCACCGCCTCCGCCGCCAAAAATATCACCGAACACGTCGCCAAACACATCGCTAAATGAATCACTGCTATGGCCACCACCCATTGACTGGTCGACACCCGCGTGTCCGAACTGGTCGTAAGCCGCCCGCTTTTGCTCATCACTTAAAATGGCATAGGCTTCCTGAATCACTTTAAACTTTTCTTCCGTATCAGCTTTACCGTTATTTCTATCTGGGTGATATTTCATCGCCAAACGCCGATACGACTTTTTAATGTCACGTTCGCTGCTAGTACGCGTCACTTCTAATACTTTGTAATAATCTTCTTTTTCCATAATTCTCAAATCTTGAATACAGCAAAGCCACCGATAAATCGGCGGCTATGTAGCAGCCCCAAAAGGGCTATAGTTTTAGTGAGTAAAGCTTACTTCTTTTCGTCTTTAACTTCTTCAAATTCAGCATCTACTACGTCATCAGCATTAGCGTTACTACCAGAGTCAGCTTCAGCAGAACCTTCTGCGGCCGCGCCTTCAGCGCCAGCATCAGCATACATTTTTTCTGCTAACTTGCCAGACAATGCTGTTAATGCTTCAGTTTTTTCTTCAATCGCCGCCTTATCATCGCCTTTGATGGCTTCTTTCAGCCCCTCTACGGCACTGTTAATCTCCGCTTTTTCAGCCTCATCAACTTTATCGCCCATTTCTTCGAGTGATTTTTCAGTCGCGTGGATCATACCGTCTGCCTGATTTCTTGCGGTAACAAGCTCATGTAACTGCCTATCTTCTTCGGCGTGGATTTCAGCGTCTTTAATCATTTTATCCACTTCTTCATCAGATAAACCGCTAGAGGCCTTAATCACAATAGACTGCTCTTTACCGGTGGCTTTATCTTTAGCCGATACATTCAAAATACCATTCGCATCGATATCAAATGACACTTCAATTTGCGGTGTACCACGGCGTGCCGGGGGGATATCCTGCAGGTCAAAGCGGCCTAAAGACTTATTACCCGTCGCCATTTCACGTTCACCTTGTAACACATGAACCGTCACCGCCGTCTGGTTATCTTCTGCCGTTGAGAACGTCTGCCCAGCTTTAGTTGGGATTGTGGTGTTTTTCTCAATCAGTTTAGTCATCACACCACCCATGGTTTCAATACCAAGTGAAAGAGGCGTTACGTCTAATAACAGAACGTCTTTGACGTCACCAGCTAACACACCCGCCTGAATCGCTGCACCGACGGCTACCGCTTCATCTGGGTTAACGTCTTTACGTGGTTCTTTACCAAAGAATTTAGCTACTATTTCTTGAACTTTCGGCATACGTGTTTGGCCACCGACTAAAATCACGTCGTCAATTTCAGACGTTGATAAACCTGCGTCTTTAACGGCCATTTCACAAGGAGCAACCGTACGCTGAACGAGGTCTTCAACTAAAGACTCAAGTTTTGCACGCGTTAGCTTTAC
This sequence comes from Cycloclasticus sp., assembly GCA_047634535.1. Lineage (GTDB taxonomy): Bacteria > Pseudomonadota > Gammaproteobacteria > Methylococcales > Cycloclasticaceae > Cycloclasticus. The sequence continues at coordinate 45 of JBLIAQ010000094.1, read as the reverse complement.
GTTTAAATGCTTAGGACCCGTCGCATCCGCCGTGATATACGGTAA
>JBLIAQ010000093.1:0-6898 GCA_047634535.1 Cycloclasticus sp. | reverse complement strand
AGTCAGGTAAGCCTAATGCACCTCGATCCAGCACTGCCCTATATAGTTGGCTCACTCATCATAATTTTGCTAATGGGCTTGTTGTTTAAGCATTTAAAACAACCACACGTTGTTGGCTATATTATTGTCGGAATTTTATTGGGCCCTCATGTACTCAACATGATTGGTGATCAAACCGTTATTGATCGCTTCGGTAGTATGGGTGTAGTTTTTCTGCTTTTTTTCATTGGTATGGAGGCGTCACCAAAACGATTAATTTCGACCTGGCGTATTACCGTTATTGGTACCAGCATACAAATACTCATCAGCGTTGCTTGCGTTTGGTTAATAGGTAACTGGTTAGATTGGCCGTTATCACGCAGTGTTCTTCTTGGCTTCGTCATTAGTTTGAGTAGCACTGCTATCGTATTGAAGATGCTACAGGATAGCGGTGAACTCGAATCCGAAACCGGACAAAATGTGCTGGGTGTTTTATTGTTTCAGGACATGGCTATTATTCCTATGTTAATTGTTGTTGGTTTGATGAGTGGTAATACGCTTGATAGTCAGCAAGTCGTATTACAGGTAATAGGCGGTGTGCTTATCATCAGCCTGGTAACCTACCTTATTTCCCATGAAACGATTCGCCTGCCAATGTCGAGGTGGCTAAGGGGTGATCATGAAATGCAGGTCTTTGCCGCGCTAGTTATCTGTTTTGGACTATCGTTGATTACGGCTATATTTGGCCTATCAACGGCACTAGGCGCTTTTGTTGCCGGTATGTTGATAGGTTCTGCCCGTGAAACGCAATGGGTTCACTCAAGCCTCGAACCCTTCCGGGTTATTTTTGTTGCCTTGTTTTTTGTTTCTATCGGGATGTTGGTGGATCTCACCTTCCTCTTTTCGAATCTACTGCAGATTGGCGCCTTGGTGTTTGCGGTGATTGTGACTAATACTTTCATCAACGCTTTGATCATACGTTCGTTGGGTGATAACTGGGCGGACAGTTTCTACTCGGGCGCTCTTCTTTCCCAGATTGGTGAGTTCAGTTTTGTACTAGCGGCTGTGGGTTTGCAGTCTCATTTGATAAGCAGTTTTGGTTATCAGATGACGATTGTGGTAATAGCCATCAGCCTAATGTTTAGTCCAGCTTGGATTGGCATTGCTCGAAGAGTGTTATATAAGCATTAAATAACTTAAATTTTCGCTGCTGCCGCTAGCTCGAAAATGGATGTATCCCCCAAAGGCAGGCGGTAATTGTGAGAGAGGTGAGGGCGTTTATTTCTTTGCTGTTGCTGCCTCGCCTGAAAAAAAATAAGTCGAGTGAACCCACTAACTGTCAGACGCTTGATCTTTAGGGTAGTGCGATTTAATCCATTAACCGATTTAAACTTTGAAATAATTAGTAGTCGGAAAAAGGTGGTCAAATTAAAGCCGAAAGTGAGGTTTAGTCATAACAGCTTGTGCAAACCAGGTGGATTAATAAAGCGATAAATTATTGATAGTAAGCATGTGGTTTTATATTGCCTGATCAGGCTGATTTATATTTACAAGCAGCGTTAAAAATATATATTGTTTTATAATTTTTTGATGTATATTCGCGAAAATTGCATAAGGCTAAATTTCTATTTTTTATTAATCTAATTTAAGGAAGGGATGCTAACTATGAATACAAACTGTGGTTTTAATGGATCTGCGATTGTGGATTCATCATGTGCGGTACAAGTTGAGGTTAATGCTCAAGAAGAGGAGCCTCCGAGCCGACCCAAAAAGTTGCTGGAATCTATTATTCTTAATACTAAGGTTAATACGGTTCACCCCAGAAGCAAGCCGCTTCGTATTACTACCTCTAACGCCGACTTTCCTGTCAGCGAAAATTCCCAAAAATTCATAAATAAATACTACCCCGAGATTTCACCCTCCCAATGGAACGACTGGAAGTGGCAAGTCAGAAACCGTATCCGTAATGTCGATATGGTCGAGAGAATGATGACCTTGACTGCGGAAGAACGCGAATCGATTATCCGCCGAACGGCAAATCTACCGATAGCGATTACGCCTTATTATTTCTCATTACTCAGCCCGGATAATCCAGAGCAGCCACTTAGAAAAACACATTTGCCCGTCGGTGGCGAGTTCATTACTACGCCAGGTGAAGACCCCGATCCATTAAATGAAGATCACGATATGGCCGCACCGGGCTTAGTTCACCGTTACCCCGATCGGGTATTGTTTTTAACGACTGGCTTTTGTTCTACTTATTGCCGCTATTGCACCCGCTCTCGTATGGTTGGTGAAACTGATGGTGAGTACAGTTTTTCCATGAGTAATTGGGAAAAAGCCGCGCAGTATATTGAGGCTCACCCGGAGATTAGAGATTGTCTACTTTCCGGTGGCGATCCGTTAAGTATCGGTGACGATAAACTGGAATGGTTGCTAACCCGTTTACGTTCTATTCCGCATTTAGAGTTTATTCGTATTGGCACCAAAATCCCGGTAGTGATGCCGCAACGAATTACTAAAGACCTATGCAATATGCTGAAAAAATTTCATCCTCTATGGATGAGCGTTCATTTCACCCATCCCGAAGAGTTGACGCCAGAAACAATAGAAGCCTGCAATCGTCTGGCAGACGCGGGTATTCCATTGGGCAGTCAAACGGTGCTTTTAAAAGGCATTAACGATGATATTAATATTCTGAAACCGATGTTTCATGGTTTGCTGAAAATGCGGGTTAAACCTTACTACTTATACCAATGTGACCCAGTTTCTGGTTCGGCGCATTTTCGTACGCCTGTCGAAAAAGGGCTAGAAATTATTCGTCAACTTCGCGGCCATACGACGGGTTACGCAGTGCCACAATTTGTTATTGATGCACCTGGTGGTGGTGGAAAAGTGCCAGTACTACCAGATTACATCGTCGGACGCGATGGCGATGATCTGTTACTGACTAATTTTGAAGGTGGTACTTACCGTTACCCTGACCCAGGTGGTAAAACTGGTTTAGCTCAACAGGCGCTGCGCGATCAAAATGCTGATTACGATATGGTTTCGGGGCTGTACTCAGTATGATGACGTTAGGTTTTACTTATGATCTGCGTGCCGATTATCTGGCACAAGGTTTTTCCGCAGAAGCTGCCGCAGAGTTTGATAGTCAGGTAACCATTGACGCCATCGAGCTGGCATTGCAGCAATACGGTTTTGACGTCGATAAAATAGGTAACATTAAAGCCTTAACCAGGGCATTAGTGGCCGGCAAAAGTTGGGATATCGTATTTAATATTTGTGAAGGTGTAAAAGGTATCGGTCGTGAAGCTCAAGTCCCCGCCTTGTTGGAAGCCTATGACATCCCTTGTGTGTTTTCTGGCTCGGATGTGATGGTGCTCACCATGAACAAGGCGCTGGCCAAACTGGTGGTGCAAAGTCGAGGCATACCGACTGCACCTTTTGCCGTCATCGAAACGGCGGCGGATATTGCATTAGTCGATCTTCCATTCCCAGTTTTTGCGAAACCTTTAGCCGAAGGTACAGGAAAAGGAATATCGAGTAAGTCGATGGTTTATGACAAAGCATCGCTCGAACAGGTCTGTGCTGAGATAACTACAAAATTTAATCAGTCGACATTGGTCGAAACTTATCTGCCCGGCCGTGATTTAACCGTTGGAATTGTTGGTTCAGGTGATCGGGCAAGGGCTATCGCAGTCATGGAAACCTATTATCAGGTGGGTGCTGAACCTGGTGGGCAGTCACTTTATAACAAAGAAAACTGGGAACAAGTTCTTAGCTATGCGGTGGTCGAAGACGATACGGCTAAAGCTGCGACTGATATTGCATTGCGAAGCTGGCGCGCTCTCGGTTGTTTAGATGGTGGACGCGTTGACCTTCGTTGTGATGCACAAGGCACCCCTAACTTTTTAGAAGTGAATACGATTGCTGGCCTGCAACCTTTCTATTCCGATCTGCCGATGTTGTGCAATCTGGTCGGCATCGAACACGCTGAACTCATCCACTTGATCATGGACAGTGCATTACAGCGTTACGGATTAACGCTTAAAAACAAAACAAAGCAAGCCAGTTCAGTTCGATGAAAGCCGCTTTGGTTTACAGCGGAGCGGCGGATTATTCTGCCGATAATCAGGATACTTTAGTTCAGCTTGAAGAAATTTCTTTAATTCTTGAAAGCCTCAATATAGAAACTTATGAGGTCGCTTTTAATGAGTCCGTTGGAGAAATCGAACAAGAGCTACTCAGGATTAAGCCGGACTTTGTATTTAATCTGGTGGAAACGTTGAATGGTACTGATAGCTTAATTTATTTGGCGGCTGCTTTGTATGAAATGATGAAAATACCTTACACAGGATGCAGCGCAATTTCTCTGGCGATGCTCACCAGCAAGATTCAGCAGAAACAGATGCTTCGCCAGGCTGGACTGCCAACGCCAGATTATTTTTATGATCAAACTGAAAGTGATTTTTTTGGTGCCACTGTTTTTTCTGATGGGCCATGGATCGTAAAATCAGATAGTGAACATGCATCCGTCGGTATGAATTCCGACAGCGTGGTGCAGACAGTGGCTGAAGCAAAACAAAAAATCAAACAAAGTAAAAAAACCTTCGGCGGCGAATGGTTTGCTGAACGTTTCATCGATGGGCGTGAATTTAATCTGTCACTATTACCAACAAAAAGTGGCAAGCCACGAGTTCTGCCGCCGGCGGAAATATGTTTCGTTAACTTCCCAAAAGACAAACCAAAAATAGTGGACTATGCCGCCAAGTGGGATTTAAACAGTGAAGTCTATCAAGCGACACAGCGAAGCTTTGAATTTGCGCCAGATGATAAAAACTTATTGCTCAAACTTGAAAAAATATGTCACCAGTGCTGGCAGTTATTTGGTTTGAAAGGCGCTGCGCGCATCGACTTTAGAATTGATGATAACGGCAACCCATGGATTTTAGAGATCAATGCTAATCCGTGTTTATCATCGGATGCCGGATTTATGGTCGCTGCTACAAAAGCAGAACTGAGTCCACAAGATGTCATTAAAAAATTACTACCCGGCACAATCTTAACAAGAGTGTTATCGCAAGATGTTTAGTATCCGTCGAATACTTGATTCTACCGCGCCAGCTAATCTGGCGATCATCGCGCAAGTTCAAGATATCTTACGCGCTCAATTCAGTGGTTTAAAAGAGCAGGAGATCGCTGACCTTCCCAAAAAATTAAACGATGCCATGACCTATCGTTTTCAGAGCCGTCTGCTCGTTGCACAACGTAGTAATGATTCAGTGCTTGCCTTCGCATTGATCATGCACGCCACGGACATAGGCTTTTGCTACCTTGACTTTATCGCTGTTGGAAAAGCATTAACCGGTCAGGGGCTAGGCAGCGTTCTGTATGAACGGGTGCGTGAAGAGGCTCTTGAGATGGGGGCGGTTTGCATTCTGATGGAATGTCTCCCCGATGATCCTGCACTTTCACCAGACCCTATCATCCGCAAACAAAATGCAAAGCGTCTGGCGTTTTATAAACCTTATGGTGCGAATGTGATCACGGGTACGCAATATGAAACGCCGGTAAAAGCCGAAGATACCGATCCACCTTATCTGGTTATTGATACATTAGGCAATGAACTACCAGCTGGCAAATTTATGCGCAAGGCCGTTCGTGCAATCCTCGAACGTAAATACGGCGAAATGTGTGATCCGGCTTATGTCGAAAAAGTCGTAAAGTCTTTTCCGCTATCAGGGATTACTGTGCGTGGTAATCAGTCTGCAAACGATCCGTCGATCTACGTGCCCTTGTTAAACCTTTCCCACAGCGTCGTTTTATTTGCTAATGAAGGGCACGAAATCCACCATATCAAAGAGCACGGTTATGTAGAAAGCCCTGTTCGAATAAAGGCGATTTTGAAAGAAATGGATAAATTATCTTTCGTGGAAAAAAAGAAAGCAAAAGTTTGGTCCGATAAATATATTTTTGGTGTGCATGATGCGGACTATGTTTCTTTCTTAAAGAAAGCCTGCTTGAGTGTAGCGAAAGGGAAATCCGTTTATCCCTATGTTTTCCCGATACGAAACCAGGATCGTAAGCCAGTAGATACGCCTTTATTAGCGGGCTATTACTGTATCGATACTTTCACGCCATTAAACTCCGATGCTTATTATGCTGCGCGAACCGCTGTTGATTGTGCATTGTCAGGTGCTGAAGAAATTGTATCTGGTCACAATAAAATTGCCTATGCGTTGGTTCGGCCACCAGGACATCATGCGGAGCGCAAATCATTTGGCGGCTTCTGTTATTTTGCCAATACTGCCATCGGCGCGAATTACCTGAGTCAATATGGCAAGGTCGCCATTCTGGATATCGATTATCACCACGGTAACAGTCAGCAGGATATTTTTTATCAGCGGGCTGACGTACTCACTGTTTCATTACACGGGAATCCAAAATTCGCTTATCCCTATTTCACTGGCTTCGCTGATGAGATGGGAGAGGGAGCCGGTTACGGTTATAACTACAATATTCCATTACCCGAACACATAACGGCGGAAAAGTATGTAAAACAAATTGAAAAGGCACTCAGACGAATTAAAGAGTACGCCCCCGCTTTTCTGGTGATCGCACTCGGTCTGGATACCGCGAAATCCGACCCTACTGGAACATGGGGTTTGTATGCTGCCGATTTTCATAAAGTAGGAGAGGCCATCGGAGCACTTAATCTACCAACATTAGTCGTACAGGAAGGTGGCTATCGTACACAAACTTTAGGCACTAACGCGCGCCATTTTTTCAGCGGTCTACATAAAAATCATATAGCCGTTCCCTTGGGCAAAGCTAAAATAAAAACGAAACGCGTAAATGTAGTAGCGCAACGCATCCGTAATACGGTTAAGTTGAGTGATGTTGAGACGGTGCGCTC
>JBLIAQ010000092.1:0-6944 GCA_047634535.1 Cycloclasticus sp. | reverse complement strand
ATCTAGTTCGTTGAACAGTTGAATAGCTTTTCTTAAGCCCAAATCGCCGGAAGCAAAAATATCTAATCGTTTTAGACCAAACATCAAGAAAATATCGGCGGTCCATGGGCCAATACCCTTTAGCTGGCATAGGCGTTGTTTAACATCCTGATCTGGGTAATGGTGCAAATTGTTAAAAATGTTTTTCTCGCTTAAGGCAAAGTCAATCAGCACATGGAGCGCATTGGTTTTGGCTCGAGACAGCCCCGCCTGCTTAAGTTGCTCAGGCTTTATTAGACTGAAAGCTTCAGGTGTCACGTCATTAGGCGGTAATAACGCCTCTACTCTTTGTCGAATAGCGGCGGCGGACTTGACAGACAGTTGTTGCGCAATCACCGCGTGCACGAGCGCTTCGAATGGTTGTTTATTAAAAGGGCTGTAGTCCAAAGCTGAACCATTTTTAATGAGCTGGCCGAGCGAGGGGTCGGTTTTACTTAACCACGCTTCGGCTATCTTCACGGATGCTGAAAAGGTCGCTAGAGACACCTCAGTTAATTCGATGCGGTGCCATTAATGCACTCCAGGCGCCGGCCTCGATAAATATACGTTTTACTCTTGGGAAGGCCTGTTTTATTTGTAAGTCGATATCAGCAATCGTTTGTTCTAGTTCGATAATACTAAGGTTATCTTTAAAGTCCACGTTCATGGTGACTAGAATATAGTCTGGTCCCATGTGCATAGTGAGTAATTCATTCACCGCATCAACGCTGCTAAATTTATCAGTTATATTGTGAATGCCTTTGACTAGTTCTGGGTTGGCGCTTTCACCAATTAATAAACTTTTTGTTTCGTAAGCCAGCCAAATGGCTGTGCCGCCCAATATTAGACCAATAAAGACTGATGCGATGCCATCGTACAGCGGGTCGCCGGTATAGTGTGAAAGCGCAATACCAGCAAAGGCAACGAGTAAGCCTAGCATGGCGGCAGAGTCCTCAAAAAGAACCACAAAAAGTGAAGGGTCTTTGCCTCGTTTGACGGCCTCAAGGTAGCCCCACTTGCCTTTGCTACGGGTAAATTCACGTAAGGCGAAGCCCCAGGCGGCACCTTCAAACACCAGGGCCAAACCAAGGACTATGAAGCTGAGCGTTGGGTCGCCCATTTTGCTGGGGGCTAATATATGGTGAATACCTTCATAGATAGAAATGCCGGCGCCGACGGCAAATATAAGAATGGCGACAACAAAGCTCCAGAAATAGATCTCTTTGCCGTGACCAAACGGGAACTGCTGGTCGGCGGGTTGTTGGGCGCGCTTTAAACCGTGCAGCAACAGCAGCTGATTGCCGGTATCAACTAGCGAATGAATACCCTCAGATAGCATCGCCGAGCTACCGGAATAGAAGGCGGCAATAAATTTAGTAATCGAGATCAGGCCGTTGCCCACTAGCGCGGCATAAATAACTTTTTTGGTGGCGGATGACATAACGTCCAGTTTAATGAAATTAAGCCTTAGGTGCGATTATATTTTGCATTATAGCGAAACCTTTCAGGCTTGAAAGTACGGCAATATAGCGTAGTATTAACGTTTAACGTATTAATGGTAAGTTTATAAATGCATGACTCTATAAAAACTCGATATCAAGCGGGTTTTTTTGTCGTTTTAGTTGCGCTCATTATAATAACGCCATTTTGTGGCTGGTTATTTGATTGTGGCTGTACCTGGCCCTGGGCTGGGCTTGAAAGTCATTGTAATATTCATAATCCTGAGGCGCAGCATCAGTGCCCCTGGTGTGCGTCGACTTTTGCTGGCGTGGTGTCGGTGGGACTGGCCGTATTAATGGGTTTTTTGTTAGCGATTAGACCGCTAAAATCGGGTTATGATATGCGCGGTTCGGCTTTGGCTGGACGGCAGCAAACTTCGGCCATATTAGGTTTTACCAAGCGTGTCAGTATGGGTTTGACGGCTTTTGCCGTAACGGCTGTGATCACGGCCTGGCTGTCGGCGTATGCACAGGACTACCCTGGTATCGTGTTGAATAAGTGGCTGATCTTTTTTATCGTTAATTAATTAAAGCATGTAAATGGAACAGATAAAACAGTGGTTTAATCGATTATTGTCCAACCCAGAAGCCCTGGCTTTGGTGGGTACCTTGCTGGTTGGATTACTGGTTATTTTGTGGGTGGGCGAGATGCTTTCACCGGTACTGGCCAGTCTTGTTATTGCCTATTTACTGGAGGGGATCGTCGTTCGCTTCGAATCGCTAGGCCTGGCTAGAAAGGCCGCGGTGATCGTGTCATTTGGCTTCTTTATGGCGCTACTGTCGTATATGGTATTTGGCCTGATTCCCTTGCTCTCGATACAGACCGTTCAACTGGCTCAACAATTACCGACTATGTTGAACCATGGGGTGGAGCTATTTATGGCGTTACCACAAAAATATCCTCATTTTATTTCTGAAGAGCAAGTAAAGCTATTGTTTAGCCAGGCAAGTACTGAGGCGGTCAAATACGGTCAGGAACTATTGTCATTCTCTGCCTCATCAGTCTTAAACGTAGTTGCATTGATTATTTATTTGTTGCTGGTACCGATGATGGTGTTCTTTCTATTAATGGATAAAGGTGAAATTATTAGCTGGTTTTCGAGTTACCTGCCAACGAATAGGCGGTTGACTAAAGAGGTCTGGACGACCGTTAATCAGCAGATTGCCAATTACGTAAGAGGTAAAGCCTGGGAAATTCTGATCGTTTGGGCGGCGTGTTATATCGCCTTCAGTCTATTAGGCTTAAAGTACGCAGTATTGCTCAGTTTTTTAGTGGGTTTATCGGTGCTGGTGCCTTATGTTGGCGCAACCGTCGTGACTATTCCGGTTTTGTTAGTGGCTTATGTACAGTGGAACTGGGGGAATGAGTTTATCTACCTAATGAGCGTGTTCTTAGTAATTCAGGCGCTGGATGGTTACGTACTAGTGCCCTTATTATTTGCAGAAGTCGTTAACCTTCATCCGGTCGCGATTATCGTGGCGATTTTGTTTTTCGGCGGAATATGGGGGTTCTGGGGAGTCTTTTTTGCGATACCATTAGCCACATTAGTTCAGGCCGTGATGGTCGCATGGCCTAAAGATCGTCAGGCAATAGCCAGTTAAATCAAAAATCAAATTCAATTAAAAGGAAAACACATGAGGTCGATGAAATTCATTCTTTGCTCGTTAATTTTTTCAACGTCCACGGCTGGTGCATTTGAGTTTTCAGACATTAGCGAGCGGATATTCGGAGACAATGTCAGCGGGGTAGAGGGGCAGATCAAGGATGCAGAATTTGAATTTGAGGTGGGCAGCGCCATTTTATTAGACGAAACGCTGAGAAAAAACAGCCATATTTTGGTGTCGCGAAACCGTAACTCTGTACTCATCGCCGGGCAGGCCAACTCACAAGAATTAAAAGACCAGGTTCTGCGCGTAGTGCTAGATGCGGCCCATCTGAAATGGACGCAAGGGGACGTTAATCACGTCGAGCCGTCTAATGCACAGGTTTGCGGTGAGAAAGCATCAAAAATGGCGGCCAATGATAGACGTCGTTTTAACCTGAAAACGGCTGAAGAGTGCACGACTGTTAATCGTTTTTATAACGAGGTGCGCGTATCAACACCGATAAGCGAAATCGCGCGAAGTGACGATGACGTACTGAGAGCAACGATTACTAATAAACTATTACACGCCGCTATTATTGATAGAGCAGACAGTATAAAAGTTCTAGTGTCGGACCAGTACGTCTACTTATTGGGCGACCAGCTCGATCAGGCGACGGCGCAAAAAGCGGCGGCATTCGTTCAAGCTATGAACAATGCGAAAAAAGTAGTGCCGCTATTTAGGTTCTAAGGTCTTATAAGGCACTCGCAGCGGCTAACACCTCAGCGACGTGCTGCTTAACCTTAGCTTTCCGCCATTCTTGAACCAGTACGCCCTCCTTGTTAATTAGGAAAGTGCTGCGTTCAATACCCATATACTCTTTGCCGTATAGCTTTTTCAGTTTGATGACGTCAAATAATTTGCATAAGGACTCATCTGCATCGCTGATCAGCTCGAAGGGGAAGTCGTGTTTCTTTTTGAAGTTTTGGTGTGTTCGAATTGAGTCGCGAGATACGCCAAAAATAACCGTATTGGCCGCCTGAAAAGCCTCAAAATTATCGCGAAAATCCTGTCCTTCCTGGGTGCAGCCCGGCGTATTGTCTTTTGGGTAAAAATAGATAACGATATTTTTTCCTTTTAGACTAGAAAGCTTGAGCGCTTCTTCAGCCGTTGTTTGACAGCAAAAGTCAGCAACAGCCTGGTTCAATTGTATGGTGTTCATTAAGTTATGCCCTTCTTTGGTGAGTAATTTTTTTGTTATTTTAACAGACTGCTTTTTAGTTGTAGCCTTGATGTATGTATAATAAGTGCAGTTTGGTTATGCGATTAAATACGACTCAATAACCGTTTTATTTTGTTTAAATTGGATTCAACTATGTTTCAAGGCAGTATCGTTGCACTCGTCACCCCCATGCATGAAGATGGCTCGTTAGACGAAGTAAATTTACGCAAGCTAGTCGAGTTTCATATCGAGCAGGGAACTGACGCGATTGTAGCGGTAGGTACGACGGGTGAATCGGCGACCTTAAACGAACACGAACACTGTGGTGTTATTCGCCAGGTGGTCGAGATGGTCGCGGGCCGAATTCCGGTGATTGCGGGTACGGGTGCTAATTCAACCTCAGAGGCTATTGATTTAACGCGTTGTGCCGCGGAGGCTGGGGCTGATGCGTGTTTATTAGTTACGCCGTATTACAACAAACCCACTCAGGAAGGCCTGGTGCTGCACTATAAGGCGATTGCGGCGGCGGTAGATATTCCACAAATTTTATACAATGTGCCGGGTCGAACGGCCTGCAATATGCTGCCAGAAACGGTGGCCCAGTTAAAAGACGTGCCAAACATTATTGGTGTTAAGGATGCGACGGGTGATTTGGCCGTTGGTCAGGCATTAATCGACCTGAGTGACGATAATTTTGCCGTTTACTCTGGCGACGATGCAACTTCTTGTGAGCTGATTTTAATGGGTGCGAAAGGTTCTATTTCAGTTACTGCCAACGTTGCGCCAAAAAAACTTCGCCAGATGTGTGAAAAAGCACTCGCGGGGGACGCCGATGGCGCACGGGCAATTGATGCAAAGTTGCAGCCATTGCACCGTGATTTATTTGTTCAATCCAGCCCCATTCCTGTGAAATGGGCCGTCTGTGAGTTGGGTTTAATTGAGAAGGGAATTCGCTTGCCAATGACCTGGTTGACAGCAGAATGTGAATCTATCGTGCGTAACGCAATGGTAGCCGCCGAGTTAAATTAAAAAGGTATATCGTAATGAGATTAAAAGCAGTAATGATTAAAGGCTTAGGCTTGGTAGTATTGACATCAGGACTTATCGCTTGTGGCGGCCTTCCCAAGGTGGGAGACGTTTTCTCTGATGAAAAAGATGCCTATAAGAGGGCGCACGAATTACCACCACTTGAAGTTCCACCAGAGTTTTTAACGGTAAAAATTAAAGATGAATACGATGGTGCGGCCAAAGGGACTGTCTCCGTGGCGGATAAAAATGCCGTTGTATCAACCACGCCATTAGCAGATGCAACGCCTGCTATCGAACGCATAAACAGTGGCGTTAATAGTCACTTGTTAATTCATGATGGCTTGGGTAATGCCTGGCGTAAAACGGTGAAAGCCATTGAAGAGCTAGCTTACGACATTGAAGATAAAAATCGCGAGAGCGGCCTGATTTATTTAAATATCGCAGTAGGAAAAAAAGAAACCAGTATGTTGTCAACACTGTCTTTTTGGAAAAAATCGGCAACGCAGATTTATATTGTCGGCGTAGAACGCATTGAAAGTGGCATAGCGGTCAGGGTTATGGATGATGAAAGAAACCGTATCGACGATGAAGTCTCAAAAGGACTTCTCGCGGACTTGCTAGGTAAATTACAACCGTGAGATTCGCCTCCCTGGGCAGCGGCAGCCGGGGAAACTCTACCCTCGTGCAACAAGATGACACCCTGTTGATGATCGATAATGGTTTTTCGATAAAAGAAACCGATAAGCGTCTACAGAGGTTGGGCGTTAGCGGTGATGATATCAGCGCTATTCTGGTGACTCACGAACACGCCGATCATATAGGCGGTGTCGCTCGATATGCTAAGCGTTATAAGATTCCTGTTTGGGCCAGTCATGGAACCGCTGCGATGATTGAAAACATTGAAAAGTTACAGCGTTTTAACAGCCATCAAAATTTTAAACTGGGTAACATAAAGGTTGCGCCGATTCCTGTGCCACACGACGCTAGAGAGCCAACCCAGTTTGTATTTGAAGCAAACGAATTAAAGTTTGGCATCATGACCGATGCCGGTTCAATCACCCAGCATATGGTCGATGCGTTAAACGGTTGTCACGCGTTATTGCTGGAGTGTAATTACGATCGAGATATGCTTCTTAACGGCGCATACCCCGAGTCATTAAAGCGCCGCGTATCAGGGGATTGGGGGCACCTGGATAACCAGCAAGCGATTGAATTATTGCTAAAGCTCGAAACAGACGAATTACAACACCTGGTGCTGGCCCATGTCAGCGAAAAAAATAACTCCCACGAACACGTTTTAGACTGTGTTAGTCAGGCCATGGAATGCGACCGGGCGTGGCTAAAAGTTATCGATCAGGACGAAGGCCTGGCGTGGTGTGGATTAACAGCAAACATTAACAGTAAAGAGACTCTACATGCTTGAACTCATTGGCAACACGGCATTATCCGTGTTTCGCAAACAACTCTTACTCAATAAAGTCACGCAAATAGTCGCAACCGTCAGTGATATCAACGCTGAATATATCCACTTTGCGGATATCACCGAAGAATTGTCAGATAAGGAACTGGATACGCTAAAGCAGGTGCTCAGC
>JBLIAQ010000091.1:0-6948 GCA_047634535.1 Cycloclasticus sp. | reverse complement strand
CTACCCTTCCACGCCATGACGATACCCGGCGCCAAGCCGTCTGGCGCGGGCACCTTTGCTTCACCCGATGCACTACTCACGCCATCGAGTATCGCCCGTGCAGCGCATGAAGACCTGATCAAGCCCGCGTGGAAAGTATCACTGGTTTACGGTATGCCCTGCGCCGTCTATCACCAGTTTCCCGCCTGCTATTACCTGGCTGCACGTTTTTCTGATGATTTTGAATCTGCGGTATTACACGCGATTAACGGTGGCGGACAAAATATGGCCCGGGCAATGTTAACCGGCGCTTTAGTCGGCGCTCAAGTTGGTATTGAAGGTATTCCGCGGCGCTTTATTGATGGCCTGGAAAATTCAACCGAGCTGCTTGAGCGAGCAGAAAAACTGGCGGCTCAAATAAACTAATTAAGCTATGCCTCTTTCAAACGCAAAAAGCTGGAAGCCTTTTTTAAACCCCGAGTTAGAAAAGCCGTACATGTTAGTACTGAAAGAGTTTTTACGGCTGGAGAAAAACGACCATAAACTTATTTACCCGCATTCAACCCACTGGTTCCACGCGCTAGAAATAGCGCCTCTGGAAAAGGTAAAGGTCGTTATTTTGGGCCAAGACCCCTACCACCAACCTCATCAGGCGCATGGCCTATGCTTTTCGGTTCAACCAGACGTCAAAATACCCCCATCATTACGAAACATTTATAAAGAATTACAAACAGACTTAAATATTCCACACGCCCTGCATGGCTGTTTAGAAAGCTGGGCAAAACAAGGCGTATTACTGCTTAACAGTGTATTAACGGTTGAACATGATCAGGCTAATTCGCATCAGGGCAAAGGCTGGGAAGAGTTTACCGACAAGGTCATACAGACCGTAGCCGAGCAAAACGAACACGTGGTGTTTTTACTCTGGGGTAGTTACGCACAAAAAAAAGGTGCCTTCATAGATACCCATCGCCACCTCGTTCTAAAAGCCCCGCATCCATCACCTTTATCGGCACATCGTGGTTTTTTGGGCTGCAAACACTTCAGTAAAACTAATCAATACCTAGAACACCAAGGCAGAGCACCTATACATTGGGAACTCCCAAAAATTGCCAGTCCAGTGTGCTAACTCCCTTCTATAGCCAGGCCTTTTGGTGGAAACCTGGTTACTGAAAAAATCGCCTGAATAGGATTATTTTAGCTTATGGGCACACTTCTAACTGGTCAGTTTTTATATTAATATTAGCCTAATAGCATTCATTATCGACGCACTCTCAATTCAGTTAGTTGATTACTATTTCAACTAACTCTGATATTGTTCTTCAAAAACTAATAAGGCTTGGTTATGACTAATGTTAAAGAGATAACCGTCATGATAGTGGATGACGACGATTTAGTTCGCGCCTATTTGCGAATAATGCTGCGCGATCTGGGAGTACTTAATATTCTGGAAGTCGGCACGGGGAAGAAAGCGCTTCGTGAAATGAAGTTAAAGCAGATTAATCTTATCTTTCTGGATATCAATCTACCTGACGTCGACGGTATTGAGTTAACTAAAACCATTAAAACCAATCAAGCGAATTGTGAAATCATTATGATAAGCGCTGAAGTGACGATGGAGCGCGTTAAACAAATAACCCAATCAGCCGCTAAAGATTTTATTGCCAAACCATTTAATGCTAGCGTTGTTGAAAAGAAACTTAGCAATATCCTAGCAGAATTAACGGCTTAACTTCTTAAAAAACTAATAAACGCGTTGATCTCGGGCTGGCTAGTCGAATTCAATACCCGTACCACCCAAACCGCAATAACCAGCGGGATTCTTCGCTAAATACTGTTGGTGATAATGCTCCGCGTAATAGAATGCTGGCACAGGTAATATTTCTGTCGTAATCACGTCATAATTTGCGTCATTTAACTGCTGTTGAAACGCATCACGCGTTTGTTCTGCTAATTGAGCTTCATCATCCGTTGCGTAGTAGATGCCGGAGCGATACTGCGTACCTGCATCATTCCCTTGCCGCATACCTTGCGTAGGGTTATGCGACTGCCAGAAAACCTTTAATAATTCCAAATAAGAAATAACCGCAGGGTCGTACACCACCAATACCACCTCATTATGCCCCGTCATACCGCTACAAACTTCTTCATAACTTGGGTTAGGCGTATAACCAGCAGCGTAACCAACAGCCGTTACGTAAACACCATCAAGTTGCCAAAATTTTCGCTCAGCGCCCCAAAAGCATCCCATACCAAATAGCGCGGTTTTAAACCCTGCCGGAAAGGGTGGCTGCAAACTGTGCTGACGGTGTACAAAGTGTAATTTCGGAACGCGCATAGCCTCACTGCGGCCTTTCAAGGCTTGTTCTAGAGTAGGTAATATTGTTTTATTCATAGTGCCTTTTTGGGTACCAAACCATGATTGTAAAGTGACTATCGCTAAGGAATCAGGCCCGTTGCCATTCGTCCAGTATAGCGTAAGATAATCAGGAATGACTTATGTTTACGTGGCTAATTACAGTCTTTAAAACTCTAAAATTACTGCGTATTTCAGGCTTAAACAGCTTAATTTAAGGCTTTACACCTAAGGGATGTCGTTATGAGGCTAATGAATATTATCTTTACTGTAATACTTTTTATTGCTTCGGCGACTGTATCGGCCAAAACCAGCGCGCCAAACATTCAACAACTTGAAGCCGACTGGTGGACCTATTTTTCACCCGAAAAAAAATTAACGGATGAACTTCTAGAGCAACGTCTTGACCAGTTAGATCGTTCATTAACAAGGATGGGCGACACGCTTAACGCAAAACACCAGTCCGTTGTATTACCACTTATTATCCAGCTACGTGAGCTCATAGTCGTATATCGCCAACACCATAAACCCTCAACGGTTGGTGTACTGTCTTTAGTTCCAGAAAAAGAATCTTACCTTTTAGCAGAAGCGTTTGAACTACAACTCAATTACCTCGCGTTAAGTACGGAAGTAAAACACCAACGATCAGATATTTTATGGCGACGTGAGCTGATTGACGCAGAACGAAAACAACAATCTCAACGTAAAATAAGCTACGCAGAATACACAAAAACGAATACCGTAAAACTAGCGTTAGCGTTAGAAGTCATGCTATCCAGGTTTCAACTAGAACTTGACCTTATCGCGCTTCAGGAGCAGCAAGCCAAGCTAGAGCAGCTGGTTGAAAAAAAATCTGCTCTACAAAAACACCTAAAAAACATCGTCTCTCTAGTGGTACTTCAGGCAGAAGACCTTGAATACTGGGAAAAGCAGCACCGCCAATCGCTGGAAGAAATCATTCAAATTAGAAAACAGGCCGTCCGTGATAGTTCTGCTGGTCAGAAAGCGAACTCCTTGCAAATGACTGACAGGCAACTGCGAATTAGCACAGAAGAGCTACGTGCTGCTCGTGCGGATATAATCTTAACAATGATCCAGCTTACCCGTAGCGAACAGGCCAGTGTTCCAGATCAGCTTAAGCAAAACATTAGTGCTGCCGAGAGCTTATTAAAAAGTCAAACGCCTAAACAGGCTTACATAATTAATTCACTGTCTGCGCTTTACGGCTGGGAAGAAAATAACAACGCATCAAATAATAAGACAGCTCAACCCACACAATTATTAGCCTCGATTAAACGTCAGCTCAATACCGCAAAAACCGAGTTAGCACTATTAAAATTCACCATTTCCCTGGCCAAAAAACGTATGCTGTTGGGCCGTTCTAACCTCGAAGATAGTTGGCTGCAACTTAGCGGTTTTGTCAGCACTAGCTATGAGACTCTACACACCTTACTGGCTACGTCCCTGTTTGAAATTAATGAAGCACCCGTCACCTTTATGGGCTTACTTCGTTTATTAATTATTATTTTTATTTCTTGGGTACTTTCTAGAACCGCTCGTGGTGCCATCGACCACTTTTCCAGTCAACGACCTAGCGTTAGCCCCAGTTCTATTTATGCTCTAAGTCGTGTTTTACATTACCTTATATTGTCCATCGGTGTTGTGATTGGCTTATCGTCAATCGGCGTCGACTTTACTAAATTTGCCCTGATGGCCAGTGCACTCAGTATCGGCATTGGCTTTGGTCTACAAGCTTTGGTCAGTAATTTCGTCGCAGGCTTGATTATTTTATTTGAGAAAAGTTTAAAAGTGGGTGATTTCGTAGAGCTTGAATCGGGTATTACCGGCGAAGTAATGGAGATTAATATGCGCAGTACCTTAATTACAACCAATGATAATATCGATATCCTGGTTCCAAATTCTGAGTTTATAAATAAAAATGTAACCAACTGGACCCTGCGAGAAGTATATCGGCGTGTTCGTGTTCCATTTGGCGTCGCCTATGGCAGCGACAAAGAACTGGTCAAAAAAGCCGCATTAGAAGCCGCCGAAAATGTTAACTGGACGTTAAAAACAGACGCTAATCGAAAGCCTCAGGTCTGGTTGGTAAAATTTGGTGATAGCAGCCTCGATTTTGAATTAGTTGTCTGGTTAATTCCTGAGGCGGTAAAAAGACCATCTAGTGTTCAAGCCAGTTATTTATGGGAAGTATCATCTAAACTAGCCGAATATAAAATCGAAATTCCATTCCCGCAACGCGACTTACATTTACGTAGCGGTTTTGATGCTTTAGTCAAAAAAGAACTTTAGAGCGTTCGATATTACTTTTAAACCCAAGCGTCTCCACACTTATATTAAAACCAGCAAACGCACACTACAAACATTCTTGGCGTTAGCTTAAAGCCTTTATCTTTCATGCATTACAATATACTTTTTATTGCTCTTAAGGTAATAGGTTTTATATGACGGCAACTAATGATAACGACCAACTGCAACGTTTTTTATTTGAAAATATAGGCGTACGGGGAGAAATTGTTAAATTAAACAGCGCTTGGCAAACAGCCTTAGCAAACCACACCTACCCCACGGTAGTAGCTGAACAACTAGGTCAGGCACTCGCTGCCAGCTTATTATTGTCTGCCACATTAAAGTTTGAAGGTGCGTTAATTTTACAAATCCAGGGCGATGGCCCAATTAGTTTGTTGACAGTCCAGGCGACAGATCAACAAATCGTTAAAGGTTTAGCACATTGGTCAGGCGACATTCCAGCCGGCGACCTGGCTTCGCTATACGGTGAGGGACGTTTGGTAATTACCATTAAACCAGCAAAAAAGAAGCCCTACCAAGGCATCGTGAGCTTGCAAGGTTCATCCTTGGCTGAGTCGATTGAGTCTTACTTTCGGCAATCCGAACAACTAAAAACCCGACTTTGGTTTGCAGTCAACGAGGATCAGGCGGTCGGTCTGTTATTACAAGAACTACCAGCACATCAAGGCAAGCAAGTAGACTGGCAACGTCTTGAGCTATTAGCCGATACTATTAGTGATAGTGAATTACTCAACCTTCCAACAGAAGTGATTATTCATAGACTTTTTCACCAGGAAACTGTTCGTCTATATGATCCGCAGGCCGTAGCATTTCGATGTGATTGCTCAAAAGAAAAAGTAGAGTCCAGCTTATTGATAGTTGGACAAGAAGAACTCCTATCCCTGCTACAGGAAAAAGGCGCCGTAGACATTGATTGTGATTTTTGTAATCGGCATTATCATTTCAATGCCGCTGACATAGACCAGTTATTTAACCTGGGGCAAAATGGCGAATCGCCTGTTCGCCATTAACTGACTTTAGCTAGCGTTAATAACTGCTTAAATTCATAAAACTGGTGATGCATTAGCAAATAGTGGTATAAAAGTAGCGCAGGTGTACTCCCTATTCATAATAACAAGAGGATGAAACAATGAAATTTTTAGCTGATTATCAGGAACAATCGTATGCGCTGTTAAGAATTACCACTGGATTTTTGTTTATATGGCACGGCGCACAGAAGTTTTTTAATTTCCCGATTGATTTTCCGTACGGGCCATTAAACCCTATGATGAGCGCAGCTGCGGCGATTGAGCTGCTGGGTGGCGCATTAATTATGTTGGGTTTATTTACCCGCCCTGTAGCGTTTATTGCCAGCGGTACGATGGCGGTGGCCTACTGGATGGCGCACGCTAGCAAAGCCTGGTTTCCGATCGCTAATGGGGGCGAAATAGCGGTTATGTTCTGTTTTATCTTTCTATTTATTGCAACGCGTGGCGCGGGCATTTGGAGTCTCGATAAAAAAGACTAGCGGCTAAGCGCATGGCTTAAATCACTAGGATATATGTGGTTTAAGCCATGCTTCAAACTGAGACAAACTCATTACTCCCGCCTGTCTGGCAACTTCTTTACCATTTTTCATAATCAGCAAGGTGGGGATGCTCTTAATTTGAAAGCGCGCCGCCAAATGCTGTTCTTTCTCGGTATCTAATTTAGCAAAACGGGCTTTGGGCTCAAGTTTTTTTGCCGCCTGATCAAAGGTCGGGGCAAATGATTTACACGGGCCACACCAGGCCGCCCAACAATCTACTACGACAGGAATATCGCTTTGTTCAAAGTGGCGCTGCGCGGTGGCTGCTGTTAAATTAACCGCCTTAGCCGCAAATAATTTTTTCTTACACTTGCCGCAGTTTCCACCGGCATTTAATTTATCGGCGGGGAGTTTATTAACTGCATCGCAGTGTGGGCAAACAATTTTTAGCGAATCCGACATGGTTTTAACCTGACTTAGTTGTTGGTAATACTAGTATGGAGGCGGGGCGAAAAAAATCAACGTTTGATCAATTGCAGTTTTTCCCGCCGAGTTAGTTTTTTTATCACCGCTTCTCTAATACTGGCGCTACTTCTATCGTGCTCGCCCTCAGTATAAACGAAGCTTTCCGGCGTTCTGCCTTTAAAGTATTTAGCACCCGTGCCGGCCAGATGCTGCTTAAATCGTCGTTCCAGATCGGTCGTTATGCCGGTATACAGGGTATTATCGCTGGCCTCTATGATATACACATACCAGCTCATACCGCTTTTAGAATATC
>JBLIAQ010000090.1:0-7134 GCA_047634535.1 Cycloclasticus sp. | reverse complement strand
CAAATCATTCGTATGGCGACCATCAATGGCGCTAAAGCATTAGGGCTGGATCATAAGATAGGCTCTTTAGAAATAGGTAAACAAGCCGATATACTGGCGATTGATTTAAACACGATAGAGATACAGCCCGTTTATGACGTGATGTCTTCTATCGTTTATTCCGCCAATAGATCTCAAATCACTGATCTATGGGTCGCCGGAAAAGCGCTGATGAAAAACCGAAAACTTACCTCGCTAGATGAAGAACGTTTATTGAGTAAGGCGCAACAATGGCACGAAAAAATCAACCCGTTCCATCATCAGTCTTTTGAAAACGGTGTAAAATAACACCATGAATCAGAAGCAAGAAAATGTAAATCCCGATGAAATTGAAAAGTTCGGCTCGATGGCCTCACGCTGGTGGGACCCCGATGGCGAATTTAAAACGCTTCATCAAATCAACCCCCTACGCCTGCAACTGATCGATAAAACGATTTCTTTAAAAGGTAAAAAAATACTCGATGTGGGTTGCGGTGGAGGCATTCTTTCCGAAGCGATGGCGGCCAAAGGGGCCGACGTAACGGCGATTGATTTAGCCAAAGAACTGATTGATGTTGCCGAATTGCACAGCCTGGATACCGGTGTCGAGGTCAATTATCAACTCATCAGCGTTGAAGATCTGGCGCAACAACAAGCCGCCAGTTTTGACACCGTTACTTGCATGGAAATGCTCGAGCACGTCCCCGACCCTGTAGCTATTATTCAAGCCTGCTCTCAACTGGTAAAACCGGGTGGTTATGTTTTTCTGTCGACCTTAAACAGGAATCCAAAATCCTATTTATTATCGATTATAGGCGCAGAATATATCCTCGGGATGCTACCGCGAGGCACGCACGATTACGCCAGTTTTATCAAACCATCTGAGTTGGCCGCCTGGAGTAGAGAGGCTAAGCTAGAACTGATTGATAGCCGAGGTATCGAATACAACCTGTTAAACAAGTCGTTCTCCATGACGCAAGACATCAGCGTTAACTATATCTGCATCTTCAAAAAATCTGATGAGACCACTTAGCAAACCATGTCTCACGGTATACCTATTAACAACGTAGAGGCCGTTCTATTTGATCTGGACGGTACCTTAGTCGACACCGCGCCTGATTTAGCCTGTGCGTTAAATGCCGTTTTACAACAACAGCAATTAGAAGCCCTACCGTACTCTGTGATACGCCCAATTGTTTCTAATGGTGCAGAAGCATTAATAAAGTTTGGTTTTGGAACGGAGCTTCCCGACGAACAATACCAAACGATCAAATCAAATTTTATCCGCTATTATCAACAAAACATTGCCGCTCAATCTATCTTATTCGCCGGTCTGGAGTTGGCTTTACGGCATTTAGAAAGCGCGGGAATCCCTTGGGGAATCGTCACCAATAAACCGGAGTACCTAACGCGGCCTTTACTCGAAAAAATGGATTTGTATCAGCGGGCGGATTGTATTGTTTGCGGCGATCAGGTCAATAACCCAAAACCCCACCCAGAACCCATTTATTTAGCCTGCCAGCAAATGGGTGTACTGCCGAGTAACGCCGTCTATATTGGTGATGCCGAACGTGATATAAGATCAGGCAGATTGGCCGGTTTAAAAACCATCGCTTGTGCTTATGGCTACATTCCAGCGACAGATGACATTAATAATTGGCAGGCAGATAGTATTATGCAGAATTCATCGGAGCTACTTGAGTGGCTACTAACACTGTCATAATAATAAACAATTAAGTAAACGCCTTTAGATATGATCGACACCTTAACCAGCAATGACCTTTTAATCTTTAGCGGCGGCTTAGTGCTTGGCCTGGTTATTTGCTATTTCATCATGTCACGCATTGCAGTCCAGCTTAAAAACAAATTGTTATCGTACGAAATCCGCTTATCCGTTGAAGAAGAGCTAAATCAAAAAGCAAAACTCAACGAAGCCAATTTAATGCAAAGCTTTCGCGATAGTTTTTCGGCGCTTTCTGGTCAGGCCCTACGAGAAAATAACGAAGAGTTTTTAAAGCTCGCGCGCGAAAACTTTAGCAAGCAACAAAATACCGCAGAATCACGGCTGAGCGAAAAAGAAAAGGCTTTCGCGGACCTAGTGTCGCCGATTAAAGATATTCTTAAACAAACCGATGAACAGCTCAAAAAACTAGAAGCCGATAGACAACAATCGCACGGTTCGATCAGTCAGTTCTTACAGAATATGACAGAAACACAAAACCAGCTGCAAAGTGAAACCAGGAATTTGGTTCAAGCCCTTAGACGACCCGAAGTACGCGGCCAATGGGGCGAACTCACCTTAAAGCGACTGGCTGAATTAGCGGGCCTCGTTGAACATTGTGATTTTTTTGAGCAGGAACACGTCAATACAAACGAAGGTGCTATGCGGCCAGATATGGTCATCCGTATGCCCGATCAGCGGGATATCGTGGTCGACGCGAAAACGCCTTTAGACGCTTATTTAACGGCCATCGAACAAACTGATGATGCGAGCCGTCAAGTACACTTAATACGTCACGCCAAACAGGTTAGAGAGCGAGTAAAAGAGCTTTCAAAAAAAGCTTACTGGGCGCAATTCAAAAATACGCCCGATTTCATTGTGTTATTTATACCGGGCGATCAGTTTTTAAGCGCCGCTCTTGAACTCGACCGCACCTTGCTGGAAGACGCTCTGGCGCAACACGTTATTTTAGCCACGCCGACCAGTTTAGTGGCGCTACTTCGCGCCATCGCCTTTGGCTGGCGTCAGCAAGCAACGACCGAAAACGCTGAGACCATCAGAAAACTTGGCGAAAGTATGTACGCTCGTCTATCGACCTTTGTTGAACATATGAGTAGAGTCGGCAACGCATTAGATAAAAGCGTCGACCATTACAATAAAGCCGTCGGCTCTCTAGAGCGACAAGTATTCCCGACTGCTCGTAAGTTTAAAGACATGGGCATCGAAACACCTAAATTACTTCCCGAAATTGAACCGATTGAAAAATCATCACGCCAACCCACTAGTTCAAAAAAATTAAACGATGAATAAGCCTGTACCTGTTCCCGCAGAAAAAATAAAAGCCAAGCAACTAAACAATCGCGTATACCTGGTGACCGGTGCGACCGGCGGTTTAGGCCGAGAAACATCAATGGCTTTAGCCAAACTGGGCGCAACGGTTATTTTGACCGGCCGCAATGAAGATAAATTAAATCGTTTATACGATGATATTGAACAAGCCGGTTACCCTATACCAGCCATCATTCCTTTTGATTTAGAACAAACTGACGAGCAGACTTACACGCAATTAATAGAATCTATTTATAATGAATTCAAACGGTTAGATGGAATAGCTCATGTGGCTTGTCAGATTGGCGTTATCGGCCCCATAGCCAGTCAAGACGCTGCGGAATGGATTAAAGTACAGCAGGTTAATCTGAATGCCTGTTTTTTACTTAATAAGGTTAGCCTGCCTTTATTGGCACAGTCTGGTGAAGCATCCATCACCTTTGTGTCTGATTCATCTGCTCGACACAGTAAGGCCTACTGGGGCGCCTACGGCGTGTCAAAAAAGTCCGTTGAAAGCTTCGCCTCTATGCTCGCCGACGAACTGGAAGGCAGTTCTGTTAACTGCAATGTTTTTATTCCTGGTCCGAGTATTTTACCGATTAGAAAGAAAACACATCCGGGTGAAGAGAATGCAAATTTACAGCCAGCGGCATCTGTAGCAGAGGCGGCGCTGCAAGTTATTCTGTCGAAAGATAGTGGGAAAATCTACGAATTATGAGCGGTAGCTAGCAACAATGCCCTTTAGCGTTTCACAAAAACGGTCCACCTCATCAATGGTATTTTGTACGCCTAAACTAATTCGGATCGCGCTTAGTGATTGGCTGGCGTTATAGCCCATAGCGATAAGCACCGGGCTAGGTTTTAATACGCGGCTGGAACAGGCTGAACCACCTGAAATACAAATACCCTGACGGTCCATCATCATCAGCATCATTTCGCCATCCATGCCATCAATGATGACCTGAGTCGTATTTGCTAACCGGTCCGCCCGTTCAGCGACGATGCTGAGATCAGGTATCGTACGTAATTGTTGCTCAAGCTGGTTTTGTAACGATAAAAGTTGCTGCCTTCTTTGCTCTAGCTCTAATGAAGCGAGTTCAGCCGCTTTACCAAAGCCGACGATTGCAGCGACATTTTCGGTTCCAGGGCGCAATGAAAACTCCTGCCCTCCACCGTGCATCAATGGGTTTAACTGAACCGATTTATCACAAATTAGCGCACCGACTCCTTTGGGACCATAAAGCTTATGCGATGAAAGCGTCATCAATTGGACGCCCATACGTGCAAAATCAACCTGTGTTTTACCAGCCGATTGCACCGCATCAACGTGGAAAATCGCCTGATCGTTATTTAATCCACTCCTCAGCGACTGTATATCCTGTATCACACCCGTTTCATTGTTCGCGTGCATAATGCTGATTAAACAGGTATTGCTTTTCAACTGGCTATTTAACTGATCTAGCGAGATACGACCATCGCTATCAACCGCTAGCGCCTCTACCTCTACATTTTTTTGCGCTAAGTTTTTTAACGGATCAACCACCGAAGAGTGCTCGGTAGCGCCGTATAGAATATGTTTGCTGTTGTCGCTAAATGCTCCTAAAAGAGCCAGGTTATTGGCCTCTGTTCCACCGCCCGTAAAGGCCACCTGTGCCGCCTCAGCATTAACTAACTGGGCGACCTGTTCGCGCGCCGTTTCAATCGCCGTTCTAGACGCACGACCTAAACGATGCGTACTGGATGGATTACCATAGAATGTTTTAAGGTACGGCTCCATCGATTCAAAAACACGTGGATCAATCGGACTTGTAGCATTGTGATCCAGATAGATCATGCTTGTTAAGATCGTTTACCCTGACAAGTTGTGCCAGTGCCGTCATCAACCGGGTTACTGCTAATTTCTTCGACATCTCTTTCGTCTATTTTACCGCCTAAGGCTTTGATCTCATGGCACATTTGTTCCATTTCTTTGTCCATTTTGTGGATATGCTCCAGCATGCTATTAATAGCCACGGCTACTGGGTCTGGCATCTCCTGTGAGGCTCCGTACGCATCAAAACCAATTTTCTTGGCCATCGCCTCTTGTTCTGCGCTTGGCGTCGTAGATGCCTCGCTTACGATCCTTCCTGGAATACCAATAACCGTTGCGCCTTCTGGGACCGTGCGAATAACAACGGCATTTGAACCAATTCTCGCGTCATCACCAATTTCGATTGGACCCAGTACTTTTGCACCGGCTCCAACAACAACCCCATCGCCGAGAGTTGGGTGTCGTTTGCCTTTTTGCCAACTCGTTCCACCGAGCGTAACACCGTGGTAAAGCGTACAGTCATCTCCAATAACAGCCGTTTCACCGATCACAACGCCCATACCGTGATCGATAAAAAAACGTCGACCTATCTCAGCACCGGGGTGTATTTCGACACCCGTTAGCCAACGTGAGAAATAAGCGAAAAAGCGTGCAATGTACTTTAACCCGGATCGCCACAACCAATGATTTAGTCGGTGCAATAAAACAGCGTGGAAGCCAGGATACGTCGTCACTACCTCAAACTTATTGCGAGCGGCTGGATCGCGTTCAAAAACGACCTCAATATCTTCTTTTAATTGATCAAACATAACTGATTAAACTCCTAAAGTTAGCCGTATTCTAACGCGTGTAAAGTAGCGAATAGTTGTTTTTGTAGTGTATCAAACGTTTTTAGCTAAACCCGGTCTAACTTGTTGTTTATTGCCGTTAGTATGCCGCGCAAAATATTCACTTCTGTTCTATTTAAATCGGAGCGGTAAAAAATACGCCTGATACGTTGCTGAAGTCTTTTTGTTTTATACAGTTGTAAAAAGTCCGTTTTTTCCAGTGTGTTCAAAAAATGTTCAAAAAAACCTTCAAACTCCATACTCGTGGCGGGCCTATCTTCCGGCTCTGGTACATCAATAACCTGTTGGCCGATAACAGCACAATATATTTCGTAACTCAGCACTTGCACAGCTGACGCTACATTTAAGGAGCTAAACGCTGGGTTTGTTGGGATATGTAACAAGTGGTGGCATAGCTCAAGCTCTTCGTTGGTTAAACCTGAGTTTTCACGACCAAACACGAGTGCAACGGGTGCTTTTTTTGCCGCTGATACAGCCAGTTCACAGCCCTGCTTGGGGCCCACTTCAGACCAGCCTAAGTGCCTGATCCTGGCGCTCGCACCCAAAACAAGCTCGCACGGTGCCAGCGCTTCTTGCAAACTGCTATATACCTGAGCACTGGCCAGAATATCATCCGCGCCTGAAGCCCTCGACGTCGCTTCGGCACTCGGAAAAATTTTGGGGTTAACGAGCGCTAAATCCGACAAGCCCATGTTCTTCATTGCGCGTGCAGTTGCGCCTATATTCCCTGGATGAGAGGTTTGCACTAGAACTATCCTGATATTTGATAGTAATTCGCTATTTTCATCGACTTTCAAAAGACATTCTCCAACGGTATCTGTTATCCTTTCGCCATTTTAAAGCTTAGGCAAAATTATGCACCCAATGTTAAATATTGCTATTAGAGCAGCAAGACAGGCAGGCGATATTATAATACGTTCCGCTGACTCTATTGATACTCTTAAGATAACTATTAAGAGCCAAAATGATTTTGCTACCGAAATAGATCATCGCGCGGAAAGTGAAATTATCAATACGCTGCTCACAGCGTACCCTGATCATGGCATTCTAGCTGAAGAGTCTGGTTACACAAATCAGGACGCTGAATACATCTGGATTATTGACCCTTTAGATGGAACAACCAATTATATGCACGGTTTTCCACATTACGCCGTGTCTATTGCACTTAAAAAGGGTGACGTAGTTGAGCAGGCAGTTATTTATGACCCCGTTCGTCAGGATCTTTTCACCGCTTCTCGTGGCAAAGGCGCGATGCTAAATAACCGGCGGCTCCGCGTTAGTCGTCAAAGAAAGCTTGAAGGCGCCTTTTTAGGTACTGGTTTCCCCTTTAAAAACAGCACCAATATTGAGCCTTACCTTGATATTTTCCGCGATATCTTCACTACCACATCTGGTGTTAGGCGCGCAGG
>JBLIAQ010000089.1:0-7167 GCA_047634535.1 Cycloclasticus sp. | reverse complement strand
TGCGTTGAAGTAAAAAGTACAACGATTAAAGATGCGGCGATGAATATAGGACGGATTATTTTTATCACAATATATTATTTTGAAGTCACTTAAAGTGTATCGGCCCAGTATAGATAAAACAGCTACACGACTCAATACGTATTTTTATTTAACCAATTAATCGGTTTATATCTATTGAAATGGCTAACACCATCATGGCCATCAGCAAGAGCATACCTACTCTCATAAAAATCCCTTGTGACCTGTCTGATAGTGGCTTGCCCTTTATTGCTTCAATCAAGTAGAAAAACAAATGCCCTCCATCAAGCATAGGTATAGGTAATAAATTTATCACCCCTAAACTGACGCTAACGAATGCCAGAAATTTCAAAAAGGATACCAGCCCTATCGACGCCGTTTCACCCGCATACTGCGCAAGACTAATGGGGCCGCTTAAATTCTGTACAGAAGCTTCACCAATAATCATCTTGCCGATCAGTTTCACCGTTAACAAGGAGTAACTTATTGTTTGTGTTGCAGCTTCAGTTATCGCAGGAAACAATCCTAGCGAATAGGTGGCATAAAAATGTTTTTTCAACTCTTTATCAATAAAAGCAGACACGCCTATTCGGCCAATGGTCAGTCCATCATCAATAATTGCTTTCGGCGTAATGCTTAGACT
The DNA here is from genome assembly GCA_047634535.1 of Cycloclasticus sp. GTDB lineage: Bacteria > Pseudomonadota > Gammaproteobacteria > Methylococcales > Cycloclasticaceae > Cycloclasticus. The sequence continues at coordinate 6,506 of JBLIAQ010000089.1, read as the reverse complement.
GACCAGTTGCTCCTGCCTTAAAACATCTACATTCATCGTTTTGTTCGGGCTTGCACGCGTTAATTCAACCCATTCACGCCAGCTCTTGATGCTTCTATCGTTGACGGACAAAATCAGATCCCCAGATTTCAGACCAGCTTGAAAACCCGCTTCACCACTAACCACATCACCAATCACTGGTTGTATTGCAGGAATGCTCGGAGTAATCCCGATCGCTTGCATTATTTCGCCGGGTTCGGGCTGCTCACCGTTTTTAAAATTAAAATTAACTTTAACAAACTGGCCATCCGTTTTAACAAGGCTGACCTCAGTACTCCCGTCATCCAGCATTTCGGTGGCAATTAAACCTGCTGCAACTCGCCAGATACTGACGGGACGATCATTGACGGCAATAATTTCGTCGCCAATTTCTACCCCCGAGTGGATCGCAATACCAGATTCATTTAAACCACCAACGACTGGTTTCAATCCCTCTTCACCAATCATCAAAATAAGCCAAAATGCAATAAAGGCGAAAATTAAATTGGAGACCGGTCCCGCTAATACAATAAGAAACTTACTTAAAAGGGGTTTGTTATTAAATGCCAGATGCCTTTCGTCTTCCTTTACGTTACCTTCATTTTCATCCAGCATTTTCACGTAACCGCCTAACGGAATGCCGGCGACGACATAATCAGTTGGGTCGTCTTTTCTATTGAATTTAAATAACGGCTTGCCAAAGCCGACGGAAAAACGCAGCACCTTAACACCGCACTTCCTGGCTACCCAGAAGTGGCCGAACTCATGAATGGTCACTAGAATTCCGAGCGCCACAATAAAAGAGAGTATCGCAATAATAAACGTCACTAAAAAAGCTCCCTATATTTCGTTGCCAATTTTCGTGTTGCAGCGTCGGCCTGCAGAACGGTATCTATTGAATCCACCGCAACCACATCAGAGTTTGTTAGCGTTTTTTCAATCAGCTTTGGAATATCAGTAAAACTAATTTTACCCGTCAAAAACGATTCGACGGCTACCTCATTAGCTGCATTTAGAATAGACGGCGCCGTACCCTTTGTTTGTAAGGTTTCGTATGCCAACCGCAAACAGGGGAACATATCGTAGGATGGCAATTCAAATGACAATTGATTATTGATCATAAAATCTAAGGCCGACACTCCACTATCATGCCGCTCTGGCCAGGCCAGCGCATGTGCGATCGGTGTTCTCATATCAGGATTACCGAGCTGCGCGAGCACAGAGCCATCGATATAATCGACCATTGAATGAATGATACTCTGTGGATGAATCAGCACCTGAATTTGATCAGCTGGCATATCAAATAAATAGCTGGCTTCAATCACCTCCAGGCCCTTATTCATCATCGTCGCAGAATCCACAGAAATCTTTCGCCCCATTGACCAGTTTGGATGGGCGCAGGCTTGTTCAATGGTCACGTTTTCCAATTCGCCCTGGCTGTTATTTAGAAACGGCCCACCAGATGCGGTCAGTATTAACTTTCTTATCCCTGCTGCGCGTTGACCAGCTTTGAAACCAGATGGCATGCACTGAAAAAGCGCATTATGCTCACTATCTAACGGCAGTAAAACTGCGCCACTGTGCTTTACCGCCGACATCAATAAATCACCTGATATGACCAGCGCCTCTTTATTAGCCAACAATAATTTTTTACCCGCATTAGCCGCCGCCAAAGTGGGCAATAACCCAGCTGCACCGACTATAGCGGCAACAACGATGTCTACCTGAGGCATTTGTGTGATAAATTCTAATGATGCTTTTCCCGATAAAACCGTCGTATCGGCGGCGTCGGATAGCTCGATATTTCTTCTAAACTCTTCTGCTATATCGGCATCTGGAATGACCGCATAACTGGGCTTAAATTCAATGCACTGCTGCAATAAGCGCTCAGTATTCTTATTCGCCGATAGTGCTACAACAGAATAAGCCCCTTTATTAAGCCTTAAAACATCTAGCGTACTCAGTCCAATAGAACCCGTGGATCCCAGTACGCAGACTCCTTTCATACGAACATCTCGGATAATAAGATACTCAGCAAAAATACAGGCCCTGCCGCGACAAGACTATCGATTCGATCGAGCATACCGCCGTGCCCTGGCAAGATATTACCGCTATCTTTAACCTTAGCCCGCCTTTTAATCAGGCTTTCGAATAAATCACCATAAACTGAGATAAACGCAACGAACAGCGACATCAGCATAAAAAAGCTACGACCATCAATGGCAAAATAACTGGCTGCGAAAAAAGAAAACATTAAACAGCTCAGTAAACCACCAACAACTCCCTCGATAGATTTGCCCGGACTAATAATGGGCGATAACTTATGTCGACCCAATGCTCTACCGGCGAAATAAGCCCCGCTATCGGTAATCCATATCAATAATAATAAATACATCAGTAACTCAGGGCCTTGTTCGAAGCCAAACCTTAATTGGTATAAGGAAACAAAAGTCATATTAATAACAGCCATGCCTAATAAGATCATCAATGACATACTTAGTTTCATTGTTAACAACAATGACGGCAACGCGATGATAAGCAGCGTTAACACTAACCAAAGGGTCACACTAACGCTCATGAATTGCTGAAGAAAAATCGAACTTAGCGCGTTAACAGCAAAAGCAATGGCCAGCAGTATCAGCGCAAGAAAGCATTGGCTGATTGGTTTTTTTATACCGCTCAATACTGCCCATTCATAGGCAGCAATCAGCACGATTAAACTCAACGCTATAATAAACACTTGCTCTGGCGAAAACAGGACGACCCACAAAACAACAGGAATAAGAACAACTGCCGTTAATATCCGCTGTAGCAGACTACTCATAATTTTGGCACAGTATTGTTTATTTGCTCACTAGTATGTCCAAAGCGGCGTTGCCGAGAGGAGTAGCACTTAATAGCCTCGCTAAACGCTTCTTCATCAAAATCTGGCCACAGAACATCTGTAAAATAGAGCTCACTATAAGCGATTTGCCAAAGCAAAAAGTTACTAATTCTTTTTTCGCCACCTGTTCTAATAAACAAATCCGGGTCAGGAACACCCGCCGTTGATAAAAAATCCTTCACCTTAAGCTCTGTCGTAGGCTGATGATTATTTTGCGAGTACTTCAATAATCGTTGAACGGCCTGTTCGACATCCCATTGCCCGCCATAATTGGCGGCGATAATCAGCGTCAAGCCTGAATTTTCACTCGTTAACGCCTCCACTTCTACAATTTTAGTTTGCAGGGCAGATGAGAACCGCGAGCGATCACCTATTACCTTTAATTGAATATTGTTTTTCTGCAGCGCCGAAGCCTGGCTTTTTAGTGTCAGTAAAAAAAGCCCCATCAGTACGTCAACCTCTTGCTTTGGACGCAACCAGTTTTCACTGCTAAAGGCGAAGACCGTCAGCGTATTAACGCCATGAGAAACACAGGATTCGATCGTTTTTCTTAACGCGTCAACCCCGGCCTTATGTCCAAACGCACGTGGTTTATTTTGCCGTACTGCCCAACGACCATTACCATCCATGATAACGGCGATATGTTCGGGTATACTTATTTGACTGATTTTATTTATGTTTTCTTGCACAACAATTCTCAATATCTCTTTTATTAAAAAGAGCAACGCTTATATTTTGCAGAACTATCGTTAACAATACAGAATTAATTACTGATTAAAACTACATTGACATCAGATCAGTTTCTTTAATGCCAAGATACTTATCTACGGTCTCAACGTATTCATTGGTCACATTTTGAACACGCTCTTCACCAGAACGAAGCTCATCTTCAGTAATCATTTTCTCTTTTAACGCTTCTTTGAACTCGGAATTTGCGTCACGGCGTATATTCCTTATCGCAATTTTAGAATTTTCGGCTTCATTACGAACAACCTTAACCAGATTTCGGCGTCTTTCTTCGGTTAATGGCGGCATCGGTACACGAATAACATTACCAGCCGTTACCGGATTAAGCCCCAAATCTGATTTCATAATTGCTTTTTCTACCGGACCGATCATGGTCGCTTCCCATGGCATAATCGATAAGGTTCTTGCATCTTCTATATTAACCGTTGCCACCTGGTTTAATGGTGTGTCCACGCCGTAATATGACACGACGATATGTTCTAACAAACTTGGGTGAGCACGCCCTGTTCGAATTTTAGCAAGCTCTTTTTGAAAAACTTCCACCGATTTTCCCATACGTACTTTGGCGTCTTTAACAATATCTTCAATCATAATATTCTCTACTGTTACTCTACTAAGGAACCTATATCTTCACCTTCAACCACCCGCTTAATCGCACCCTTGTCGAATATATTCACTACCCTCAATGGCAACTTGTGATCGCGACATAATACCAGAGCCGTCGCGTCCATCACATCCAGACGTCGATCGATGGCTTCGTCAAAACTGATACGAGAATAAAATTCTGCATCAGGGTTTTTAATCGGGTCATCAGAGTAAATACCATCCACTTTGGTGGCTTTAATCAACAATTGAGCATCTACCTCAATACCTCGTAAACTAGCCGCCGAATCCGTGGTAAAAAATGGGTTGCCCGTACCTGCGGCGAAAATGACAACCCGACCTTTTTCTAAATGCCTAATCGCTCTGCGTCGCTTAAAGTCTTCACAAACTTGATTAATTTGCAGTGCTGACATCACTCGGACAGGTTGCCCCAGTGATTCAAGCGAATCTTGCATAGCTAAAGCGTTAATAACGGTTGCCAACATACCCATATGGTCACTGGTAACACGGTTTAACTCCTTGGACGCAATTTCTGATCCACGTAATATATTACCGCCACCAATTACCAGGCCAACTTCAACACCCGCATCACAAAGCTCTTTTATTTCCTTCGCGAGCCTCAGAACTGTAGCGCTATCAATACCACCTGCGGCATCACCCATAAAGGCTTCACCGCTTAACTTCAATAATATCCGTTGATACGCCAGTTTAGTCATTGATTATTCGCCTCGTACTTGTGCCATCACTTCAGCAGCAAAATCCTCTTCTTTTTTCTCGATGCCTTCGCCTACTTCGAAACGTATGAATGAACGTACGTTAGCATTATTAGACTTTAACAGTTGTTCTATCGTTACATCTGTATCTTTTACAAAAGGCTGCCCTAAAAGCGTCACTTCCTTAAGGTATTTTTTAATCTTGCCAACAATCATTTTTTCTACGATGTCTGCCGGTTTGCCACTTTCTGCCGCCTGACCTCTAAAGATTTCTTTTTCTTTTTCAACTTCTTCAGCAGGAACCTCAGCCTCAGAAACACAGAGTGGTTTACTAGCCGCAATGTGCATAGCGATATCTTTAGCCAACTCAACGCTACCACCTTCAAGTTCGACCAAAACACCAATTCGGTTTCCGTGCATATATGTTCCAACGAGACTGCCATCAGTTTTAATCGTATGGAAACGTCTTACATTAATGTTTTCGCCAATTTTAGCGATTAATGCACGTCTTTTATTATCAACGGTTACCGAATCACCGGCCAGCATCAGGTCGTTCAATGTGGCGACATCAGTAACGTCATTATTAACCGCGGTATTCGCAACCGCAGATGCAAAATTAATAAAATCATCACCCTGTGAAACAAAATCTGTTTCGCTGTTGATTTCAACGATAGACGTAGCTGAGCCATCGTTGGAACTGGCCACTTTAATAACGCCTTCTGCCGCTATTCTGCCCGCTTTTTTATCGGCCTTAGCCATGCCTGATTTACGCATATTTTCGATGGCCGTTTCTAAATCACCACCCGTTTCAACCAATGCTCTTTTGCACTCCATCATGCCAGAGCCTGTTCTTTCACGTAACTCTTTCACCATTGCAGCTGTAATACTCATTTCAAAACCTCAATAAATAATTGTTTGTAAAAACGCCTCCGTCAGGAGGCGTTCAATATTGACTTACAAAGCAGCAATTAACCTTCTTTGCTAACTTCTTTAGCTTTTTTTACTTCACCGGCTTCAGCTTCAGCTTCAGCTTTTACTTCAGCTTCAGCTTTTTCTTCAACCGCGGCTACTTTTTTCACCGTTGGTTTTTTCTTGATAGGCGTTTTTGAAACGGCTTTGGCCACTTCTTTATTTTCTATTAGCTCTTTAATAACGCTCGCTTTACCTTCAAGAATTGCGCCTGCAAAGCTTTGGCAATAAAGCGTTAATGATCTAATTGAATCATCATTGCCAGGAATAATGTAATCAACGCCAACAGGCTTGTTATTTGTATCTACAATACCAATAACTGGTATGCCTAATTTAACGGCTTCTTTAATTGCAATTTTTTCGTAACCAACATCCATCACTAAAATAGCATCAGGCGGGCCTTTTAGATCTTTAATACCACCCACGCTGCGCTCTAGCTTTTCAAGCTGACGCATGAATTTAAGACCTTCTTTTTTGCTGAAACGGTTCAAACTACCGTCTTCGCGCATCGCTTCAAGTTCTTTCAAGCGGCTGATAGATTTTTTGATCGTGCCAAAGTTTGTCAACATACC
>JBLIAQ010000088.1:0-7338 GCA_047634535.1 Cycloclasticus sp. | reverse complement strand
TACTCGAAAGAAGCCGCTGCACTGCTCGATTTATCCGAAGAAGATTGCCAATCAGAGCGATTTCTTAATATTTTCTCAGGTAATGAACAGCTTGATGGTATGCAGTCTTATGCCACGTGTTATGGCGGCCATCAATTTGGCAACTGGGCGGGGCAATTGGGCGATGGACGGGCCATTAACCTGGGCGAAATCATCAATAAACAGGGCGAACGATGGGCGCTGCAACTGAAGGGTGCGGGACCAACGCCATATTCTAGAACCGCCGATGGTTTAGCGGTGCTGCGTTCGTCTATCAGAGAGTTTTTGTGTAGCGAAGCGATGTACCACCTGGGCGTTCCAACGACTCGCGCTTTAAGCCTCGTTACCACCGGCGAGCAAGTGGTGCGCGACGTTATGTACAACGGTAATCCAGCACCAGAGCCCGGTGCAGTAGTCTGCCGTTTAGCGCCTTCATTTACGCGCTTTGGACATTTTCAATACTACGCGCAACAAGACGTTGGCCTGTTAAAACAGTTTACCGATTACACGATTAGCACCGACTTTCCGCATTTGCCAGAACCGAGCAAAGAGACCTACATTAAATGGTTTGAAGAAATTTGTGCGAGCACCTGCGATATGCTGGTGGGCTGGATGCGCGTGGGTTTTGTACACGGCGTGATGAATACCGACAATATGTCGATACTTGGATTAACGATTGATTACGGCCCCTACGGCTGGCTAGAGTCGTACGACCCAGACTGGACCCCCAATACCACCGACGCTACGCACCACCGATACGCGTTCGGCCAACAAGCACAAATAGCGCATTGGAACTTATACCAGTTAGCCAATGCTATTTACCCATTGATAGATGAAGTGGCGCCCTTAGAGCAAGCGTTGAATAACTACGCGGATCAATACGCCAGGCAATGGCAAGCGATGATGAGCAAAAAGCTCGGCCTGTCGTTAGTTAAAGATGATGATGGCGAGTTAATTAAACAATTACTCGCGTTCTTTGCCCTGCACGAAACGGATATGACGATATTCTTTAGACGATTAGCAAGCGTGTCCGTAGACAAAGAATCATTCGATAGTCAGGCGGCAATAGATCAACTAAGTCCGGCTTTTTATCCGGAAGTAATGGAAGGCGAAGCGAAAGACGCATTAACTACGTGGCTTGTCGCGTACAGCAAAAGAAGCCAGCAAGACACGACAACAAAAGAGCAACGTAGCGCCTTGATGAATGGCGTTAACCCAAAATACGTATTGCGGAATTATCTGGCGCAATTAGCAATTGATAAATCAGAACAGGGTGATCACAGTATGGTGAACGAATTGTTGGAGGTGTTAAGGCGCCCTTACGACGAACAACCCGAGCATGAACAGCTGAATCAAAAAAGACCGGATTGGGCGAAGCATAAGGTGGGGTGTTCTATGTTGTCGTGTAGTAGCTGACTATAACAATATCTATTGGTAATGGCTGATATGTTAGAGTCATATTCGCTGCCGCGAGGGCGTTCATTTCTTTTGCTTGCCCATCACCTAAAGGCATAAGTCTCATAAATGCAGATAAAAGAGATCTGCATATTCGATTAAAAGAAACGAACCAAAGAAAAAGGCACCCTGATCGCAACAATCAGTCATTTTTCGGGTTCGCGCTCGGCAATTGCTCCTCGACTTTGTCTCCTGAGTCGTTCTACCGCCTACATCCCTGTAGGCGTGCATTGCTCTACTACAGCACATCCATGTGCTTATAAACTCGCTACGCTCCACCCGCAGGGCATAAGTTTCATTGAAGTGATACAGCGACTTCAATTCAGCTTTAAAACAACGCACTCTCTATTCTGAAAAACAACTGATTGTTAACGCGATAAAGGGCGAGGCAAATCGAGAGGGCATATTTGTTGATTTTGCGATGATTGTGAAACCCACTTATAAAACATACTCAGACAAGCCCACTTGAAAGCTCTACAATAAACCATTCGTTCCTCTGGGAAATCAAAAGAGGGATTACCGTTACAAAATCCAATTAATTTCACATCAACCTATGGCCATCAGCTCTACGATCAATAAAGTGTCTCTTAATATTGCCAATATGGATTCGCACTATTATCAGCTGCATGAATTAACGGTGGCGCAGCATCCTTCGGAGAATGATTTTCGATTTATGGTTCGGTTAATCGCTTTTATGGCGAATGCTCACGAGCGGCTTAGCTTTACCAAGGGCTTGAGTACCGATGACGAGCCGGAGCTTTGGCAAAAATCGTTGACCGGTGAAATTGAGCTGTGGGTTGAACTGGGTCAGCCGGATGAGAAGAGAATCCGTAAGGCTTGCGGGCGCGCAAAACAGGTGATTATTTACACTTATCACGAAGGTAAAGCGACGGTTTGGTGGCAGCAGCAACAGGCGAATTTAAAGCGTTTTAGCAATCTTAAGGTATTTCATATTGGCGCGGACGGTGTCGAGTCGATGATTAAACGCACGATGTCACTGCAATGTAATATCCAAGACGGTGAAATGTATTTGAGCGATGATGATCTAAATCAAGTAATAACCCTGAAGGACTATGCCGCATAGGTTTTAACGTTCAGCTCGCTTAGGCTATTTGTTACAATGCCGCTTTAGGCACTGGATTTACGTTCCAGCCAGCTAATAGAAGGAAAACTATGAAAGATCAAGACTACGTTGTTTGTGCGCTCTACCATTTTGTCCGTCTGGATAATTACACCTCTCTAAAACAACCTTTACTCAAGCTAATGAACCATCATGGTATCAGAGGCACTTTGCTGCTCGCCGCCGAGGGCATTAACGGCACCGTCGCTGGCAAACGTCAGGCGGTGGATCATTTGCTTGATTGGCTGAGGGGGCAAGAAGCCTTTGCGAATCTGGTGCACAAAGAGTCGTACGTGTACGTTCAGCCGTTTAACCGCACCAAGGTTAAGTTGAAAAAAGAAATCGTGACGATGGGCGTGGAGGATATCGACCCTAATCATATCGTCGGCAGCTACGTGAAAGCAGCAGATTGGAATGCGCTGATTAGCGACCCAGAGGTCTTATTGGTGGATACGCGAAATGATTACGAAGTAGCGATAGGCGCGTTTAAAGGCGCGGTTAACCCGGAGACAGAAACCTTTCGAGAATTCCCTAATTACGTTAAGCAACACCTGGATGCGTCAAAACATAAAAAAGTGGCGATGTACTGCACCGGTGGTATCCGCTGCGAAAAATCCACCGCTTACCTCAAGCAGCAGGGTTTTGACGAGGTGTATCATCTTGAAGGTGGTATTCTAAAATATCTGGAAGAAGTACCAGTCGAGAAAACGATGTGGGAAGGCGAGTGTTTTGTGTTTGATAACCGCGTGTCGGTTGACCACCACTTAGAAAAAGGCGTTTACGACCAATGTTTCGGTTGCAGAATGCCTATTACAGAACAGGACAAGCTGCACCAGCATTACCAGCAGGGTATTAGTTGTCACCATTGTTTTGATAACAAAGACGAAGAACAAAAAGCACGCTATATTGAGCGTCAGCACCAAATAGAACTGGCTAAACAACGTGGTGAAGCGCATATTGGTGGTGAAATGGAACACATCATTGAGCAACATCGGCAGGATAAGAAGAGAAAAAAACAAGAACAGCAATCTCAATAAGGAGAGGGATTAAATGAGAATAGCATTACTATTGCTAGCCGTATTTTCAACGGCCTGTTTTGCCAACGATTATCAACCCAGGGCGGGTGCTAATGGCGCAGAAATATACGCACAAGCCTGTGCGGCCTGTCATGGTGCAGACGGCAGCGGTAAATTCAGCCTGTTTTTTGACTTAACGAGCTCAACCTTGCTCGCGGGTGAAATGAAAGATGTGATCCAAAAAGGCGGCTTTATAATGCCTTCTTTTGCCAATATTAAAGGTGCCGAGCTAGATGCTCTCGTGACTTATGTTCGTTCATTAGGCCCACTGATAGCCAAGGCACAACAAACAGGAAATTAGCGAATGCTTCTAGCTGCAAACAAAGACCCGATCGGTTCAGCGCTGCTGGATTATTTAGAAACGGGCGAAGACGTTCCAATTGAAGTAAAAATGGATATAGCGGAAGACGATACGCTTTTACCCAGCTACTTTTTTAGATCCTATGAACAATGCCCGGAGTTAGAACAAATTGCGCTACAACAAGCGCGAGGTAAAGTTCTGGACGTGGGTGCAGGTGCAGGTTCGCACAGCCTGTATTTGCAGCAGCAGGGCTTAGATGTAACCGCCATTGACGTTTCCCCAGCGTCGGTTGAGGTCATGCGTAAACGAGGCATTAAAAACGTACTGCTCGCCGACTTTTATGATGACAGGGAAGGCCAGTTTGATACCCTGATGTTTTTAATGAACGGTATCGGTCTGGTGCAAACACTAGACAGCTTCGATGAGTTTTTCAGCCGCGTGAAAAAGCTGTTAGCGCCACATGGGCAGGTTTTATTAGACAGCTCCGATCTCATCTATATGTTTGAAGAAGAGGATGGCTCTTATTTGATCGATATAAACGATAAATATCACGGCGAAGTCATTTTTAACCTGGCGTATAAAAATATCAGCGGCGATCCGTTTAACTGGCTGTACGTATCAGAAGAACTGTTACAGGACGCCGCGGAAGCAAATGGTTTCGACTTTGAAGTAGTCAAGCAGGGGCCGCATTACGATTATTTGGCAAAGCTAACATTGGCTTAGAGTCAGGCAGCAGAGTGTGCAGTTAATAACCATAAAGTTTTTCTCTAATATCTTTTGAAAACAACCATTTGATACGGATACAGCAGCACATCGTAATTGCCTGATGGTCTGCTCCCACGTAAATCAATTTTAAATCGATTTAGCAATTCGCCAGGAAATAAGCTTTTTTTTTGCAGGCGGATGCGCTAGTATAACGAACGTTAGGTAACTTTAATCAAGCTATAAATGGCATGTTTTCTTATACATCCAGCTGGGTTATTGGTTTAAATCAATTTGTTCGACAACATACTTTAATGTAGAGGAAACACACTCATGAGCGTAGCGCAAAAGAAAATCATTGATTCAACGGTAAGCGATGAAGTTAGACAGGCGGTAAATGCCATTCCACTCGAGGATATTGATGTGGCAAATTCGGCATTATTTAGCAGTAACACGATGTGGCCCTATTTTGAACGTTTACGCAAAGAAGAGCCTGTTCATTACTGTAAAGACAGTGAATTTGGCCCTTATTGGTCGATTAGTAAATATAAAGACATCATAGAAGTTGAGATGAATACCAAGGTGTTTTCATCGGATACGAGCAATGGTGGCATCACCATTCAAGACGGTAACCTTGGCCTTGGCGCGGAAATGTTTATCGCGATGGATCCACCCAAGCATGACGCACAACGTAAAACGGTCAGCCCGATTGTTTCACCAGAAAATTTGGCAAATCTGGAGCAGACGATACGCACGCGTTCAAGAAAAATACTGAGTGAATTACCGGTCGGAGAAACGTTTGATTTTGTTCAGCGAGTTTCTATTGAACTGACTACGCAGATGCTCGCCACCTTATTTGATTTCCCCTGGGATGATAGACGGAAGTTAACTCATTGGTCAGACGCTGTATCGGCGATGCCGGGTGCGGAAGATTATGTTTCTGAAGAATATAAATTCGAGCAAATGGCAGAATGCTTAGCAGTATTTACCGGTTTATGGAATGAGCGCGTCAATGCAGAACCCAAGCCTGACCTTATCTCCATGCTAGCGCACTCAGAAGCGACTAGAAATATGACGCCGAATGAATTCCTGGGCAATTTAGTGTTGTTGATCGTTGGCGGTAACGATACGACGCGTAATAGTATGACGGGTAGTATATTAGCGTTAAATCAAAACCCGGATCAGTATCAGAAACTGTGTGACAACCCTAAGCTGGTTGATTCTATGGTGTCTGAAATTATTCGTTGGCAGACGCCGTTAGCCTCAATGCGAAGAACTGCCATGGAAGATATTGAAATTGGCGGCAAATTGATCCGCAAAGGCGACAAGGTCATGTTGTGGTATGTATCGGCTAACCGCGATACGGATATGATTGAGAACCCTGAAGAATTTATTATTGATCGCAAACGTCCACGTCAACATATTTCATTTGGTTTTGGTATCCACCGCTGTGTGGGTAATAGACTGGCTGAAATGCAAGTACGCGTGTTATGGGAAGAACTGCTTAAACTCTGGCCAACTGCGTGTATCGAAGTTGTAGGTGAACCCGTTCGCGCTCATTCTGTGGTGCTGCGAGGCTATAACTCATTGCCTGTGCGAATCAATCTTAAATAAGCGGAAAGCATAAACTATGAGTGAAACAGCTGTCATTATTGGTGCTGGACAGGCTGGTGCGCAAACGGTGGTCAGTTTGCGACGAGAAGGGTTTGACGGACGGATCGTGCTGATCGGCGATGAACCTGACCTGCCTTACCAACGACCGCCGCTATCTAAGGCTTATCTCGCGGGTGAGATGCCTAAGGAACGCTTATTCATTAAGCCTGCGGCGTTTTACGAGAAGATTAATGTTGAATGTTTACTCGGAGAAACGGTTGTAGCGATGGATACAACGGCGCAGCAATTATCATTAGAAAGTGGTTTGAAGCAATCATATGACCATTTGATATTTGCTACGGGTGGCCGAGTTCGTCGTTTAAACTGCTCGGGTGCAAATCACCCAGCGGTGCATTATTTGCGAACACTCGGCGACGTCGAGGCGATGCAAAGCAAGTTTGCCGTAGGTACACGTTTGGCGGTAGTCGGCGGTGGCTATATCGGTCTTGAAACAGCGGCGATAGCCGCTAAGCACGGCCTGGACGTTACCGTATTAGAAGCACAACCTACCTTATTGGCCAGAGTGGCTTGCCCAGAAGTCGCTGGGTTTTTTCAATCAATACACCAGCAAGCTGGAGTGTCGATACATTGCGATACCTTGCTTGAATCGATTGAAGATGAAGGGGCTAATGTTGCGGCACTGATAACGAATAAGGGTCAGCGGGTACTGGCTGATATGGTGGTGGTTGGCATTGGTTTATTGCCGAATGTCGAGTTAGCGGAATCAGCCGGTATTGCCTGCGACAATGGCATAACAGTTGATGAGTATTGTCGAACATCGGTCGCTAATATCTATGCAGTAGGCGATTGTACTAATCACCCGAATCCATTTTATCAGCGCCGTATGCGCCTCGAGTCGGTACATAACGCGATTGAACAAGGCAAAACCGTCGCGGCAAGCATTTGCGAAAAAGATAAACCTTATGCTCAGGTGCCGTGGTTTTGGTCGGATCAATACGACGTAAAACTGCAGACGGTCGGGATCAATATGGGGTACGACCAAACGGTCGTGC
>JBLIAQ010000087.1:0-7464 GCA_047634535.1 Cycloclasticus sp. | reverse complement strand
TACACGGGCTTTCCTGAAATGATGGACGGACGCGTTAAAACCCTTCATCCAAAAGTACACGGCGGCATATTAGGCCGTCGCGATATAGACCAGGATGTGATGCATGAGCACGGGATTAAGCCGATCGATTTAGTCGTCGTTAACCTATATCCTTTTCAACAAACCGTCGCCGATCCAGACTGCGATCTTGCCACGGCGATTGAGAATATAGACATCGGCGGCCCTACGATGATAAGAGCCGCGGCTAAAAACCATAAAGACGTCACCATCATTGTTGATCCAACCGATTACCAGCCAACCATCGAGGCCATTACAACGTCTGCTGGCGTTGATGATGCAACTCGATTTAAGCTCGCCGTGAAAACATTTGAACACACCGCACACTATGATGGCGCTATTGCCAACTACCTGGGCAGCATTCAGCAAGATGGTAAAAAATCTGACTTTTCTCAGACCATCAACCTTCAATTCAAACAAAAACAGGTCATGCGTTACGGTGAAAACCCGCATCAAAAAGCCGCATTTTTTGTTGCAGATAACGTTGAAAAAGGCACTATTTCTTCTGCCGTCCAACGCCAGGGTAAAGAACTTTCGTATAACAACATAGCCGATACGGACGCCGCGTTAGAATGCGTTAAGCAGTTTGACGAGTCGCCTGCCTGCGTCATTGTAAAACATGCCAACCCTTGTGGCGTGGCTCTTGGCGACAATATCCTTGAGGCCTATAAACGCGCTTATGAAACCGATTCTGAATCTGCCTTTGGTGGCATCATTGCCTTTAACCGCCCATTAGACGCCGCCACTGCCGAAGCTATTATTGAACGCCAGTTTGTTGAAGTCATTATCGCCCCGGGGATTAATGAAGACACGCTTAAGATCATCGCCAGCAAAAAGAACGTTCGTTTACTCGATAGCGGTCAATGGCCAGCTAATCGTGCATTCCAACATGACTTTAAGCGCGTTAACGGTGGTTTACTGGTTCAAACCGTTGATAACGAGCTCTATTCTCATTTAACCGTAGTGACAAAGCGTCAACCGAGCGAGCAGGAAATACAGGACCTATTATTCAGCTGGAGAGTCGCTAAATTCGTTAAATCAAACGCCATTATTTACGCCAAAAACAAAATGACTATCGGCGTTGGCGCTGGTCAAATGAGCCGCGTTAATTCGGCTCGAATTGCTGCCATAAAAGCCGAACAGGCCGGCCTGGATGTAGTCGGATCGGTGATGGCCTCAGATGCATTTTTCCCCTTCAGAGATGGCCTCGATAACGCCGCACAAGTTGGTATTCGAGCCGTTATTCAACCGGGCGGCTCCATGCGTGATGAAGAAGTCATTCAGGCGGCTGATGAACACGATATAGCGATGGTCTTTACCGCCATGCGTCATTTTAGGCACTAAACAGGGATTACACGATGAACGTACTGATCGTAGGTGGTGGTGGACGTGAACACGCACTGGCGTGGAAGGCTAAACAATCTAGCAAAGTAGAGACCGTTTATGTTGCACCAGGAAACGCCGGAACGGCACAGGAACCGGGCATTCAAAATATCGACATTAGCGCCGATGATATCGAGGGTTTAATAGCCTTTGCCAAAGAAAAACAGATTGAACTGACTATCATTGGCCCTGAGGCACCCTTAGTAGCTGGCATCGTTGATCAATTTAGCACCAATCAGCTGCGTTGTTTTGGCCCGACTCAATTAGCCTCTCAACTGGAAGGCTCTAAAGCTTACTGCAAAGACTTCCTCGCTCGTCACAACATTCCTACGGCCGACTACCAGAGCTTTACCGATATTGACGCGGCTTGCGATTACATTCGTTTAAAAGGCGCGCCTATCGTCGTTAAGGCCGATGGTTTAGCCGCTGGTAAAGGCGTCATTCTCGCGCAGAGCGAACGTGAAGCGATCAGCGCGGTGAACGATATGTTGGCTGGCAATGCCTTTGGCGAAGCAGGACACAGGGTCGTTATTGAGGAGTTTTTACACGGTGAGGAAGCCAGCTTTATCGTTATTGCCAACGGTCATCAGGCATTACCCATGGCCTCGTCTCAAGACCATAAAGCGCGCGACAATGCTGATTTAGGCCCTAATACCGGTGGTATGGGGGCCTACTCTCCCGCGCCGGTTGTAACGCCCGATATGCATCAAAAAATTATGCGCACGATAATCCAGCCGACGCTTGATGGCATGATTAAAGACGGCATTCCTTATACCGGTTTTCTGTACGCCGGCGTGATGATTGATGCTGACGGCACGCCGAAAGTGCTTGAGTATAACTGTCGCTTTGGCGACCCCGAAACGCAGCCGATCATGATGCGTCTGAAAAGTGATTTGACTGATCTTTGTAACGCCGCACTCGACAACCAGCTCGACAACATCAGCGCTGAATGGGACCCACGCACATCAATCGGCGTTGTGCTGGCCGCCGGTGGCTATCCATTTGATTACCATAAAGGCGACGTTATTAGTGGTATCCCCGCTGAAACCAGTGATGCAAAAGTATTTCACGCCGGTACTAAAATGCAGAGTAACGACATTGTCACCAATGGCGGTCGCGTCTTATGCGCTTGCGCCCTTGGCAACAGTGCGCAGGACGCACAACGTACAGCGTATGAAATGGTGAACGCGATCCATTGGGATAAGGTTTATTTTCGTGATGATATAGGTTATCGCGCCATTGCACGCGAAATGAAAAGCTAAAGAAATACTTAACGGACAGGCAAAAAAAAGAGCTTCATATTGAAGCTCTTTTTTTTTGCCTTGTTAAACTAAGCTATCGCTTCATCGAGGCGAAAAACTCTTCATTCGTTTTTGTTTTCTTAAAGCGTTCCAATAAAAATTCAATAGCGCCCAACTCATCCATCGGGTTAAGAATCTTACGTAAAATCCAGGTTTTTTGCAGAGTGTCCGGGTCAACCAGATATTCTTCGCGTCTTGTTCCTGAACGGTTCACGTTGATAGCAGGGTACACGCGTTTTTCTGCAATTTTTCGCTCCAGATGCAGCTCCATATTGCCGGTACCTTTAAACTCTTCGTAAATAACGTCGTCCATTCTTGAGCCGGTTTCAACTAAGGCGGTGGCAATAATCGTCAAACTGCCGCCTTCTTCAATTTTTCTAGCCGCACCAAAGAAGCGTTTAGGTCTCTCTAGCGCATTTGCGTCCACACCACCGGTCAGAATTTTGCCCGAAGACGGCGCGACGGTATTGTATGCGCGCCCGAGACGAGTAATAGAATCCAGCAAAATAATAACGTCTTGCTTGTGCTCAACCATTCTTTTCGCTTTTTCGATAACCATTTCGGCCACTTGCACGTGTCGCGCAGCTGGTTCATCGAAGGTACTTGAAATAACTTCACCTTTTACTGTACGGGACATCTCTGTCACCTCTTCAGGCCGCTCATCGATCAGTAGAACGATCAAATAACTTTCTGGATTATTTTCAGCAATCGAGTGCGCTAAGTTCTGAAGAATCATCGTTTTACCCGCTTTAGGCGGTGACACGATCAATCCACGCTGACCTTTACCAATCGGCGAAACTAAATCTATCACGCGGGAGGTTAAATCTTCGGTGGTGCCATTTCCTATTTCAAGCTTTAACCGTTCATTAGGGAAAAGTGGTGTTAAATTAGCGAAGGCAATTTTGTTTTTTGCGTGTTCTGGCGTTTCATAATTAAGCGTCTCAACCTTCAATAAAGCGAAGTATCGCTCGCCATCTTTCGGTGGACGAATTTTTCCGGAAATGGTATCGCCTGTTCGCAAGCCAAAACGACGGATTTGACTCGGTGATACGTAGATATCATCGGGGCCTGCTAAGAATGATTCATCGGCCGATCTTAAAAAACCGAAACCATCTGATAAAACTTCAAGAACGCCGTCTCCATGAATATCATCACCTTTTTTGGCAACTTTCTTTAGGATTTGAAAAACGGTATTTTGTTTTAATGTACGGCCAGTGTTTTCAACACCAAGTTCTTTCGCAATTTCAAGGATTTCAGCTGCGGGTTTACGCTTAAGTTCGGTCAGATTCATAAAGGATTTACGTGATATTAATGGAGGGTATTAGCGTGCTTAATAAACACGGCTTATTATAAATACGTTGTTTTTGATTGTTTGCACGGCAAGTCGCGTGCTTAGAGAATTTCTTCTCCTAGCAAGTTAACACTAAAAAACGCCTTCGTCTACAATTACTATAATGAAGGCGTTATATTTTTAAATATTGCTATCAATAAATGCTGATAGCTGTGATTTTGAAACCGCTCCTACTTTAGTCGCTTCCACTTCACCAGCTTTGTAAATTATTAAGGTCGGTATTCCCCTAACGCCAAAACGTCTGGGCATATCAGGATTTGAATCAATATCTAGCTTTACCACTTTTAGCTTACCCGCATATTCATCCGCAATTTCATCGAGGATTGGCGCTATCATTTTACAAGGACCACACCACTCTGCCCAAAAGTCCACCAAAACAGGCTGCTCGGCGTTTAACACGTCCTGTTCAAAACTGTCATCACTGGTATGAACTAAATTTTCACTCACTATCTTATCTCCGTTCGGTTAATTCTATGCATCGGCACACCATAATAGAGTACGATGTATTTTCTATAGCTTAACATGAATGAACGCCGCGCTAAAATCCATTTAACCACCGCAGTCTTCTCTTAAATAAAAAATATCTATGTCCACGACGCACTTAACCGATACTAAATTTTCATCTCTTGGATTAGCCGAGTCATTAATTGAAGGCTTAAATGAAGCTGGTTTTATCAACTGTACGCCAATCCAGGAACAAACCTTACCTCTCAGTCTATTGGGCCGCGACGTCGCAGGGCAAGCGCAAACAGGCACGGGTAAAACCATTGCTTTTTTATTGGCCACTTATCACAGCCTGTTGAGCAAACCGGCGCCAGATAATAAAACCGGTGTAAGGGCTCTCATTCTTGCTCCGACGCGAGAATTGGCGATTCAAATATACAACGACGCGATGATCATCGGTAAACACACGCCTGTTCGTGTTGGTCTCGCGTATGGTGGCACAGATTATGAAAAACAGCGCAAAACCATTGAAGACGGCGTTGATATTTTAATTGGCACACCCGGTCGAACGATAGATTTTTTTAAACAAAAAGTATTTAACCTAAGAACGGCTGAAGTGCTCGTATTAGATGAGGCCGACAGAATGTTTGATCTTGGTTTTATAAATGACATCAGGTATTTATTACGCCGACTACCCGACCCAGAAAAACGATTGAATTTGCTTTTCTCAGCGACCCTTTCTTTCAAGGTAACTGAGCTGGCTTATGAACACATGAACAACCCTGAAATGGTTCGTATTGAACCCGAACAGATTACCGCTAAAGACGTTGTAGAGTCCGTTTACTACCCCGCGGATAATGAAAAAATCCCTCTGCTGATCAAAATATTAAACGACGAGAAGCCAGAAAGGGGCATTATTTTCATTAACACCAAACACAACGCCGATCGATTAAACCGCTTTTTGGAGGGTAACGGTTTTGTTAACGAGGTACTGTCCGGCGACGTCCCACAGAAGAAACGCCAGCAAATACTCATTCGTTTCCAGGAGGGTAAACTGCCTTTATTAATTGCAACCGATGTGGCCGCTCGTGGTTTGCACATCCCCGCTGTTAGTCACGTGTTTAACTTCGATTTGCCGCAAGACGCCGAAGATTATGTGCATAGAATTGGCAGGACTGCCCGCTCAGGCGCGAGTGGTATAGCTATTAGCTTCGCCTGCGAAACGTTCGCTTACTCCTTGCCCGACATTGAAGCTTATATTGCGCATAAAATCCCTTTCATTAACATTGATGGCGCCTCACTACCCGAGGTAAAACCAGCGACGAAAAAAGTCTATAAAGCGCCTGCCAAAGCTCACGGCTCAAAACCTCGGTCGCAGCAAAAAACACAACATCGCCGGGGCTAAAATCCCTTAAATGGGCTTTATTTTGCTCAAGTCTTCAGCCGCCGTGTATTCGTGGACAAGGCGAGGAGGCTCGGTGCTATCGGGGCGAGAAATGGCCACCAGGTATTTAATACCAAATGTATCCGCTGCCTTTAACACGCTTAAACTGTCATCGACCATAACAGTTGTCGACTTATCAAACTTCTCAAGTTTATAGAGCTCGCGCCAAAAATCTTGCTGTTCCTTTGGGTGACCCAGATCATGCGCCGACACGATGGCGTCAAAAAACTCAACCAAACCGGTCTTTTGCATCTTTAAAATCAGACTATCCGCGTGCGCGTTGGTGACTAGAACGCAACGTTTGCCTGTCATCTGCACGGCTTTCAGGAAGTCTCTGGTATGCGGTAATTCTTTGATATGTTGCTGGTTATCAACTTTTAATTGAGCGATATTCATACCCAGTTTCTCGCTCCAATAGTCAAGGCAGTACCAATTCAACAGTCCTTCTTGTTCTTTTAAGATGGGCGTCAAGTAGTCAATCGCTTTATCGATCGGCATATTTTCTTTTTTTGCGAAACTGTCTGGCACAACCGTCAGCCAGAAATAGTTATCGAAGCTTAAATCCAGCAATGTGCCATCCATATCCAGCAACACAGTTTCTATGTTTGACCAATTAATCATTTACCCGCCTACGACCTGCTCTACAATAATCATTTAATTAATGACTTAGGAGCGCCTATGTTAAACCATGTAGCTAAAGCACTGATTGGTTTTATTAGCTGTTTTATCTTATCCGCCTGTCATAAACCAGCCGTTTTGGATGATTCATTAGCCCTCAGCATTCTTAACCAGTCACAGCAAAAAATGGGCTACGCAGTCAATATTGTCAGCAACAGCCCTACAGCACGCGATAAAAAAATCAGCGGCTGGAGCTGCGCCGATAAAGCTGATTGGGTTGGAGCCGGCGTCGTTAAATGTAACAAATCAGGTCGCTCGGGCGTTTATTTGACCTTTACGACAAAAGGCAAACAATTGTTAATAGGCGAGCCCTGGGGCAATTCTGGAGTGCGTAATGCACGCGTACTCGCGGTAACTCGGCATGCCCAATCCATCAATGCAATAACCTTAATCAATAAGAATAAGGCCAAAGTAAGTTACAACTGGGTTTATGATAAGCACACACCCTTTTCTAACGATCATCTAAAAAAACTTATCCCCCTCAATGCACCCAAAACTGGCGAAGCCAATTTTATTTTGCGCGATAAACAATGGAAGATTGAAAATTAAGCGAGCAGTAAACCAAATATGAATAAAGCCAAACGTTTTGAAATTTTTCAACGACTAAGTGATGCGATCCCTAACCCAGAAACTGAGCTCAACTATAGCTCTCCGTTCGAACTACTTATTGCCGTTATTTTATCCGCTCAAGCCACCGATAAGGGCGTCAATAAAGCAACCGATAAGCTATACCCCATTGCTAACACTCCCAGCGCTATTTTCGCTCTCGGTGAAGATGGACTGAAGCAATACATTAAAACCATTGG
>JBLIAQ010000086.1:0-7467 GCA_047634535.1 Cycloclasticus sp. | reverse complement strand
AGATCGGTAACCGCCGAACCCGCGCCAGGTTCACTGATTGAAATGGCGATCAGGTGTTCACCCTTTATAACACCGGGTAATATGCGCTGTTTTTGTTCTTCAGTACCCAGTTCAACCAGGGCTTTTGAGGGGCCGTTTAAATACAATTGCCCGACCAGGGCGGTGTTGAAACAGGTGCGGGCCAGCTCTTCAAGAAAAACCACACCCTGAATAATGGGTAAGCCTAAACCACCATATTGTTCTGGAATTAACATGCCTAAATAGCCCAACTCGGCTAACAGGTTTTTATTTGCCTCGGGGTATTCTTCGTGTTCATCCCAATACGCGGCTTTTGCTGCAAATTCTTTTTCGAACAACGTCCTTATATCCTGACGAAACAGTTCGAGATCATTATCAAGCTGAAATGAATGCATTATGCCTCTGCCGGCTTACGCTTTAACATCAGTGGAGTTGTGCCTTGTTGCACAATCTCGCCGTGTTGGTTAAAGACCGTGCGTAATAGCACGATAACGCCACGATCTGGCTTACTCGTTTCGCGTTTTTCGCTTACTTCGAGTACCACGTGAATGGTGTCGTCGATAAAGATTGGGGCTTTAAATTTCCAGTCCATGCCGAGCAGGGCGATGACCGTTTGTGATATACCCGCAATAAGGTCGGTTCGAGTGCCCAGGCCAGAGGCGATCGACATACCCAGCAAACCATGCGCCATACGCTGGCCAAAATAGGTGCCTTTACAATATTCTGCGTCAGTATGTAACTGAACAAAATCACCCGATAAGCCAGCAAAATTGACGATATCGGTTTCGGTCACCGTTCTTCCCGGTGACTGACAGGAATCGCCTACGTTGAGCTGGTCAAAGTAAATAGCATCCATAATCTCCCCCCTTAAATTATTTGCTTACTGGCAATGCATATCCCAAATAATACGGCTAAAAATAGATTTTTATTATTTATTTAAATCGTTATTCAGCCTTTAGCACCCTGAATAACAAGGTGCTTACAAAGGATGTTTTTAGTGATTTTTCAGTGCCGTCATCACGGCAGACATACTGTCATGCGCGTCACCGAATAGCATACGGGTATTTTCTTTGTAAAACAAAGGGTTATCAACACCCGCATATCCAGTAGCCATACTGCGTTTCAACACGACCGTGGTCGTCGCTTTCCACACTTCCAGTACCGGCATACCGTAAATTGGACTACCAGGGTCCTCGGCAGCAGCTGGGTTAACCGTATCGTTAGCGCCAATAACCAGTACCACATCGGTATCAGGGAAGTCGTCATTTAACTCGTCCATTTCTAGCACAATATCGTACGGTACACGAGCTTCGGCCAATAGAACATTCATATGGCCAGGTAGACGACCGGCAACGGGATGAATACCAAAACGTACATTAATGCGTTTTTCTTTTAAATAGCGCGTTATTTCAGATACCGCATTTTGCGCTTGCGCGACGGCCATACCGTAACCCGGAACAATAATGACGCTTTCAGCGTGCGCGAGCATTTCTGCGACTTCTTCGACGTTGGTAGTAAGGTGTTCTTTCGAGCCTTCATCAGAGTTAGAAGAAGTAGCCGTTTTAGCGCCAAAACCACCGAGAATAACGCTCACGAATGAACGATTCATCGCGCGGCACATAATGTAGCTAAGAATGGCACCACTACTACCAACCAGAGCGCCAACGATGATTAACAGGTCGTTAGATAACATGAAGCCCGTTGCTGCAGCCGCCCAGCCAGAGTAGCTATTGAGCATGGAGATAACCACCGGCATATCAGCGCCACCAATGGCCATCACCAAATGGAACCCCAGAACGAATGATAGCAACGTCATAATAATGAGCAAGGTGAGTGCGGTACCTGGTTCGGCCGATATGAATAACGCGCCTAATACGATTGAAGCGATAATAATCGACAGGTTTAACAAATGACGGCCCGGCAAGGTCAGCGGTTTACTCGAGATGCTGCCGTGCAATTTAGCAAAAGCAACAATAGAGCCGGTAAACGTCACGCCACCAATGAAGACACCAAGAAATATTTCTATTTCATGGATCACTTTTTCGGCATGACTAGCAAATTCGGTTCCAGCTAAAGTACTGGATATCCCAATGAGCACCGCAGCCATACCAACAAAGCTGTGTAAAATCGCTATTAATTGAGGCATCTGCGTCATTTCTACTTTTGCGGCAAACCATCGGCCGATAAAAAGCCCGACAATGATCATCGTCAGTAGTAATCCGTATGTTGTTACATTGTCGCTGATTATTGTTATTAGCACCGCCAACGCCATGCCAATAATGCCGAAGAGGTTACCTCTTTGTGCTGTTTCCTGATGACTTAAACCACCCAGGCTTAAAATAAATAAAACACTAGCGCCGATATAAGACGCAGTTAATATACCTTCAGACATCATCAATCCCTCTTTTTGCTAAACATGCGTAGCATGCGTTGTGTGACAGCAAAACCGCCACCAATATTAATAGACGCAATCAACACCGCGATTGCAGCCAGGATGGTCACCGGACTATCCAGAGGCCCCGATATTTGTGACATAGCGCCGATGATGATAATTCCTGAAATAGCATTGGTAACGCTCATCAATGGCGTATGTAAAGATGGCGTAACACTCCAGACCACCTGGTAGCCGACGAAACAAGCGAGTACGAATACCGTAAAATGCGGCAGGAATGAAGCAGGAGCTGAAAAACCAATACCTAGCAGCACCACAGCACAGCCAATAAACAAAGGAATATTGATTTTTTTAGGCCCTTCGTCGATCTCTTCTTCTATAACAACAGGCGCTGGTTTTGCAGCTGGAGGAGGTGCCAATGGTGGAGCAGGGAAGGTCACTTCACCATTATGTACCACGGTGGTTCCTCTGATAACAACGTCTTCCATATCGATCTTAAACTCACCGCTCTTGCATAAATCGCTCATCAAATGGAACAAGTTTGTTGCGTATAAATTACTCGACTGGGTCGCTAAACGACTTGGTAAATCGGTATAACCGATAATCGTTACGCCATGCTTTACGATCGCCACACCAGGCACAGTCAGTTCACAGTTACCACCATTTTCGGCGGCTAAATCGACGATAACGCTGCCTTCTTTCATCAGCTCGACCATATCGGCGAGTATCAGTTTCGGCGCGGGTCTGCCTGGAATTAAGGCGGTAGTGACGATAATATCAACGTCCGCCGCTTGCTCTCTGAACAGGGCCATTTCAGCATCGATAAACTCTTTCGACATAACCTTTGCGTAACCACCCTGGCCAGTACCGTCTTCCTCAAATTCGAGTCGAAGAAATTCTGCGCCAAGGCTTTCGATTTGTTCGGCCACTTCAGGGCGTGTGTCAAAAGCACGCACGATGGCACCCATGCTATTAGCCGTACCGATAGCTGACAGACCAGCTACGCCTGCACCAATAACCATAACTTTAGCCGGTGGTACGCGTCCAGCGGCGGTGATTTGACCAGTAAAGAAACGACCAAACACATTGGCTGCTTCGGTTATGGCACGATAACCGGCAATATTTGCCATCGAGCTTAGCGCATCCATTTTTTGGGATCTGGATAGGCGAGGCACCGAATCAATGGCTAGCACATTACATTTTTTAGTTGCTAGTTTTTCCAGCAAGTCTGCATTTTGACCCGCTTGCATAAAACTAACCAGGGTCTGGTTCTCTCTGACCAAGTCACATTCGTCGACCTTTAACTCAGTATTAAATTCAGGCGCTCTGACTTTAAAAATAACGTCTGCTTGCGCCCATATGGCTGCTGCATCCGGCATAATTTCTGCACCCGCCTGTTTATATGCATCATCGCTGAAGGTGGCCGCCTGGCCCGCATTTGTTTCTACGATGACATCAAAACCGAGCTTTTGTAGTTTTTTGATGGACGCCGGAGTCGCCGCAACTCGTCGCTCGCCCGGATGAATTTCTTTAGGTATTCCAATTTTCATAAGGTTTCCAAAGCTATTTAGTTAATGTGTAATTATTAAGAATTATTGTTTATTCGCTACGTTCAATGACCACTGCAACACCTTGACCAACGCCTACGCACATTGAAATGAGGGCGTATCGACCCGCTGAGCGTTGCAATTGACGAGCCGCCGTTAATACTAGCCGAGCGCCTGATGCTCCCAGTGGGTGCCCGACTGAAATAGCGCCACCATTTGGGTTGATGCGCGGGTCATCCTCAGCAATTCCAAGTTGTTTCATATCGCCGAGTACTTGCGCAGCAAACGCCTCATTAATTTCAATGACGTCCATTTGTTCCAGCTTTAAGTCCAAACGATTAAGGATTTTTTGACAGGCGGATACTGGACCAAGACCCATAACCGTTGGCTCTATACCCCCCGTTGCACTGCCCAGTATTCGCGCTATAGGCTGTATTTTTTGTTGTTCGCCAAACTGGCGGCTGGCTATCAGTAGTGCTACAGCACCATCGTTTATGCCCGAGGCGTTTGCCGCGCTCACCACGCCGTCTTCAAATAAGGGCCGCATGCTGGCCATTTTTTCCAGTGATGTATCGGCTCGGGGGTGTTCGTCGGTATCGATAACAATATCGGGCTTGCCTCTTTTTTGAGGAATACTGACCGCTACAATCTCTTCTTTAAAATAGCCCAGGCTGCTTGCCGTTTGCCACTTTTGCTGTGAATTGAAAGCAAATTGGTCGCAAGCTTCACGGCTAATATTTTCTGCACGCGCGACGTTATCGGCGGTTTCGGGCATCGTCTCATGACCGAATTTTTTACCGATAACAGGGTTAGGAAAACGAACGCCGATGGCGCTATCGTAAACTGTTATATCTTTACTAAACGCGGTATTACTTTTATTAAAGGTTAGCGGTGCGCGCGTCATGCTTTCTACTCCACCGGCGATAAACACCTCACCTTCGCCACAGCTAATCGCGCGTGCGGCATCAATAACGGCGGTCAGGCTACTGGCGCACAAGCGGTTAACCGTTTGTCCTGTGACTTCAACAGGTAATCCCGCTAGTAAACTCGCGTAACGGGCGATATTCCTGCTGTCTTCGCCGGATTGGCAAACACACCCCAAAATAACGTCTTCTATTAATAAAGGATCAAAATTATTGCGTTCGACGAGTGCTTTTATAACGCCCGCCGCCAAATCATCGGGCCTTACCTGAGAAAGCCCACCGCAGTATCGACCAAAAGGGGTGCGAGCACCATCATATAAATAAGCATCTAACATAGTTTTTCGCCGTCGCCGTTATAAAGTTTTTTAGTTTAGCTCGTAAGCCAGTGTAGTACCATCAAAAATCGCTTGCGCGGCATCCAGCTCGCTAACGTGTTTAACGCCGCCTATTTGATAAGTCTTAAGGCCTGAACCATTCAGCGCGCCGAGCAAATCATCACGCGACTCCTGACCCGCACAAACAATAACACTATCGGCTAATAAAAGTTCTTGCTGACCATTATGTTCGATATGCAAACCATCACTATCTATTTTCAGGTATTCAAGATCGCCCATCGTTTTAACGCCACGTTTTTGTAATTCTGCCTGATGTACCCAGCCAGTAGTTTTACCCAATGAGCGACCAAATTTACCAGATTTACGCTGTAACAACGTAATATCTCGTAGTGGTTCGGCTTTCCTCATCCTGGTCATTGACAACCCCCCAGGATTCATACCCGTCGAATCTATACCCCAGTTAGCATTAAACTCTTCAATCGGATTGTCGTTAGTGGCTTGATGGCTTATAAACTCGGCCATGTCATATCCGATACCACCGGCACCAATAATGACAACGCGCTGGCCGATTTTTTCTGGTGAATTGAAGGCCTGTTCATAACTGAAAACGTGCGGCAAGTCTGAGCCGGGGATGGTTAACTTTCTAGGCCTAACCCCTGACGCGAGAACCACTGAATCAAATCCGCTCGCCTGAAGCTGCTGAGCGTCAACCGTGCAGTTTAGCTCTAGTGTTACCTTATATTTAGCGATCATGGTCTGGAAATACCTGAGTAACTCATCAAATTCTTCTTTTCCTGGCACTTTTCTCGCGTGTAATAACTGCCCACCTATAGCCGCCGTTGACTCGAATAAAGTAATATCGTGGCCTTGTTTGGCGGCTTCGATAGAGAATGATAAACCCGCTGCACCGGCGCCAATAACAGCAATTTTTTGCGCTCTTTTCGTTGCTGACAATTTAGGATAAACCGTTTCATGACAGGCCCGCGGATTCACCAGGCAACTCACTGTTTTGTTATTAAACAAATGGTCAAGGCAGGATTGGTTACAGGCGATGCAGGTGTTAATTTCAGCGGACCGCTGTTGCTCCGCCTTGATAACAAAGTCAGGGTCGGCTAAAAAAGGGCGTGAAAGGTAAACCATATCGGCGTCACCGCGCTGAATAATATCGTTGGCGACATCAACGGTATTGATACGGTTTGCCGCCGCGACGGGTATGCTAACGGCCTGTTTAATTTTTGCCGTAGCCCAACTAAAAGCCGCGCGAGGGACGACCATAGCGATGGTTGGAATGGATGCTTCGTGCCAACCAATACCGGTATTAATAAGGTCGACACCCGCGGATTCAAGCGCCTGGGCAAAAAGCTGTGCCTCGCCAATATTCCAACCGTCTTCGACTAATTCCAGCACCGACATACGATATTGAATAAAGAACCCTGTACCTAATTTTTGTCGAATGGCTCTGATAACTTCTAGTGGAAAGCGTGCGCGATTATCAAAACTGCCACCCCATTGATCTGTGCGGTGATTAGTGCGTGGAGCGGTAAACTCGTTCAGGCAGTAGCCCTCAGAACCCAACAGTTCAATACCGTCAAAACCCGCAAGATGAGCCAGTTCAGCGCAATTAACAAAGTCATTTATGGTGTCTAAAATCAGTTCTTCAGACATCGCTTTAGGCTCAAACCTATTAATAGGCGAGCGTATAGCACTGGGAGCGACAAGGCCTTCGTGTTTGGCGTAGCGCCCCGCGTGCAATATTTGTAGCAGAATTTTACTACCGTGCTGATGCACCGCGTCGGTTATTATTTTATACGACGGAACCTGTTCTTTATCTGTCAGCTTCATTGCGCCCGGGCTAATTAGGCCGTCCTCGTTAGGCGAAACACCTCCGGTCACCATTAGCGCAACGCCACCTTCAGCGCGTTCTTTATAGAATTCAGCCAACCTTCCAAACGGATCGTCCGTATGGTCTAAACCCGTGTGCATGGAGCCCATAATAATGCGATTAGGCAGCGTTAAAGGGCCGACTTTTATTTCTGTAAAGAGACTATTGCTCATACGATTTTTACTACCGATTATTGTATTGAGCACTAGTGTAACAATCATTGAATAGTACACTCAACAACTTTACAAACTAACGCTTGTTTGGTAAATTAGTTTGCATAAAATTATAAAAAATCAAACCCCTAATTCACGAGAAATACTATGAACAGTAACGACGAGTTAATTTATACACTGGATGATGGGATTGCGAC
>JBLIAQ010000085.1:0-7468 GCA_047634535.1 Cycloclasticus sp. | reverse complement strand
CTTGCATTTGATACAAACGGTGCACGCCAGTGGTGGTTTCTTCCGTCACACCCTTAACGCTAGCCGCCATTTTTTGCCATACATCAGGCGAGGTTTTCAAATTGCGACGCAGCACCTCTAAAATGGCGATCCACTCTTCGTTATCGTCCGCTTTAGCATCAGGCACAACGCCTGCTTTTTCAAACTCAACGCCTTTATGCAACAACAAAGTAGCGTCGCCACCGTCATCAAGAATCATGTTGGCATCTAGATCACCCGGCCAGGTCATCATTTTTTCAGTACACCACCAGTATTCTTCAATTGTTTCACCTTTCCAGGCAAACACAGGAATGCCTAAATCGGCAATCGCAGCGGCTGCGTGATCTTGCGTTGAAAAGATGTTACAAGAACACCAGCGTACCTCCGCGCCTAATGCGATCAATGTTTTGATCAGCACCGCGGTTTGAATCGTCATATGCAAGCTACCTGCAACACGCGCACCTTTAAGTGGCTGGGCGTCGCCAAACTCTTCACACAGCGCCATTAAACCCGGCATTTCGCTTTCGGCAATGGCAATTTCTTTATGGCCCCATTCGGCCAGTGACATATCGGCGACCTTGTAGTCGGTAAATTTTTCAGTTAATACGGAACTCATTTTATAATCTCCTAAAGTGTTTTAATACCGGCTGCATCACGCAGTACGTCGGCTTTGTCTGTTCGTTCCCAGGTGAAATCTGGCAGCTCGCGGCCAAAATGACCATAGGCGGCTGTTTGCTGATAGATCGGACGCTTCAGATCGAGCTCTGCAATCAGGCCTTTCGGGCGCAAATCAAAATGTTCGCTAATAAGTTTTTCGATATTCTCGTCTGAAATGGCGCCCGTACCGAACGTTTCCACGCTAATGGACGTCGGTTTTGCAACGCCGATGGCGTACGACACCTGGATTTCACAACGCGAGGCCAAACCGGCGGCAACGATGTTTTTAGCAACATATCGGCACATGTACGCGGCAGATCGATCTACTTTACTTGGGTCTTTACCTGAAAATGCGCCGCCACCATGACGTGCCATACCACCATAAGTATCCACGATAATCTTGCGACCCGTTAAGCCACAGTCACCCACCGGGCCGCCAATAACAAATTGGCCGGTTGGGTTAATGTGTATGTTTTCAGACAAGCAACCTGCAAACCAGTCTGCTGGTAGTACGGGCTTAATAATTTCTTCCATCACCGCTTCGCGCAAGTCTGCCTGACTAATATCTGGTGAGTGCTGTGTGGACAGAACAA
Organism: Cycloclasticus sp.; assembly: GCA_047634535.1. Classification (GTDB taxonomy): domain Bacteria; phylum Pseudomonadota; class Gammaproteobacteria; order Methylococcales; family Cycloclasticaceae; genus Cycloclasticus. Next base: position 6,200 of record JBLIAQ010000085.1, on the reverse strand, counting down.
CCGCCTCAACACCCACTGGCTTATTGTTTTCATAGCGCAGGGTTAACTGGCTTTTTGCATCGGGCCGTAACCAGGGCAAAATACCTTTTTTACGCACTTCGGCCTGACGCTGAACTAATAGGTGCGAATAGGTAATTGGTGCGGGCATCAATACATCCGTTTCATCACAGGCATAACCAAACATCAGGCCCTGATCACCAGCGCCTTGTTCGTGATCTTCGCTCTCATTAACGCCTATCGCGATATCGTGCGATTGCTTGCCGATCGCATTTAAAACGGCGCAACTTTGCCAGTCAAAGCCTATCTCAGGCTTGTCATATCCAATCTCTTTGACGACATTTCGCACCAGTTCTTCGGTATCGACCCAGGCATTCGTGGTAATTTCGCCGGCCAAAATGACCATGCCCGTTTTTACCATCGTTTCGCAGGCGACTCTCGAGACCGGATCCTGTGCTAACAGCGCATCGAGCATCGCATCGGATACCTGGTCGGCCACCTTATCTGGGTGCCCTTCTGACACCGACTCAGACGTAAAAATAAAATTTTTGCTCATAGTAAACTCGCCTCATTAATCAAAGGGGAACTGAAAGAAGAGCTTGTCTGAATGTTGCCGTTACTGGCAAGAAAGGGCCGTTAAGAAACCTAATTACCTGGACACAACGCTCATTATTTTCAGTTACCTGTTAATAATGAACGCCGTTAAATATTGAAACTTGAATAAGCCTAGCAGGGAATTCCTGTTGCAGCGTTCCTTATTCAAGGGAAACGTATTTTATAGCATGCGTCCAAAAAATCAAGCGCTTAGGCAATCTAAGCCCTATGAGACCAGCTTAATTAATACACTTTAGGAATAACTTTTGACGTTCTTTGCTGGTAATCCTGATAGCTTTGGCCGATATTTTTCGCCAGGGCCTTTTCTTCAAAATGAATGCCTACCAATACGTAAAGTGACATACCTATCGAAAACACCAGGTGCCCGACCGTCATCGTGGGTAATGACCAAAAAGCGATCAACAAACCCAACATCATGGGGTGACGAACCCAGCGATAAAACAAGTACTCGGTAAACTTGACTGGCGTGTAGGTTTTTTTGACGAAGTATAACCAGCCCTGACGCAGGCCAAACAAATCAAAATGATCTGTCAGAAAGGTCGACACTAAAATTAATACCCAGCCCAGCGCAAAAAACGCCCAAAGAACCTGCTGCACTAGAGGGTTACTAACTTGCCAGATAATCCCGTCCATGGGCTGCCAATAAAACATCATGATCGCTAAAACAATCGTTGAGGCCAGGACGTAAGTGCTTCGTTCAGTGTGAGGAGGAACTATATGGGCGATCGCCTCTTTAAACCAACTGCGCGCCATCACAGTGTGCTGCACACCCCACAGCAACATAAGCCCAATATTAATGAATAACGCCGTGGTTGCGTCCGTCATTACGCCCGATGAAATCGATTTAGGCACGAATACGTCACCGACAAAACCAATAAAATAAACGAACGTACCGAAAAATAAAAAGTAACTCACCACGCTATATAGCATTACTAATGCTCGCATCTTAGCCTCCCTGTTAACTGTTTTTTTCGATGTTATGTTTTACAATTGTGCTTAACCCATGGACTTAAAAACCAAGCTAAGTAACGGTGGCAGTCTTGAGTTCGCATCTTTTAAAAAATAATATTACGCTTAAAAATAAACCATGACAAATAAATTAGACCGAACCCTTCGCCTTATCGATATAGCTAACGAAAGCGACCCCAACGAAGTGCTTGAAGAGGGCAAACATATCGGCGTTGAAACGTTGTACGCCAAGCGCATGTTAAGCACATTGCAATCCTTCGACGGGCAATCTTCGGACTCACTCACCCTGGCCTGTTACGCGCAACACGTCTGCCGCTGGAAAATTGCTCGTAAAGCTTACCCAGAAGGACTCAACGGTTATTTAAAATGGCGCAGCGATCTGGCAAAACTGCACGCCAGCATTCTCGCTGAGGCGATGCATGAAAGCGGTTATGCTGAAAAGGACATCGAGCGAGCAAGGCATATCATTCAAAAGACAAAATTAAAAACCGATGCCGAATCACAGACCCTTGAAGACGTCTCGTGTCTGGTTTTTTTAAGCTATTACTTCGAGGCCTTCGCGGAAAAACACGCTGACGAAAAAATTATCGATATCGTGCAAAAAACCTGGGCAAAAATGTCCGAAAAAGGTCATCAGGCAGCACTAAAGCTTACGCTAGCTCCTAGCCTGCAAACCATAGTGGCTAAAGCACTCGAATAAACGGAAGCCTTTTTATGCGCCAAATAAACTTGTTAAACATTCGTTTATTTGCCCTTATATTACTGGCATTAAGCGGTTGCGCGAATTTGAAAACGGCTAAGATTCCAGCTCCGCAAAACTCCTTTGCCGTCTGTTATGGCTATGGTTGCCATACGGTCCAACAAATATCGTTCTCAGAACAACAATGGTCTTCTATCGAAACGCTTTTTATTCCTCTAGCAGATAACGCAGGGATAGAACGCCAACAACTCGCGCGCGCGATTGCCAAAATGGAACACATAGCTGGGGCAAAAACTGGCACGCAGGATGACTTACCCGGTACCTTTGAGGCGCTCTTTCAAAACACAAGTCATCAAATGGATTGCGTCGATGAAGCCACCAATACCACCCTGTACTTAAAGATGTTTCGACAACGAGGGTTAATGCGTTTTCATCGTGAAGGGCCGCGCATCAACCGCGGCTTCTTTTTCAACGGCTGGCCACATACCTCTGCGGTAATAACAAACAGCCATACCGGCGAAAAGTTTGCCGTAGACACCTGGTTCTATAAAAATGGTGTCCAACCGGAGATCGTACCCATCAAGCTGTGGTATTCTGGCTGGCACCCTAAACCAAAAGCCCTATCAAAAGACTAACATTGATTAATAAGGAGAACAATCATGACGTTACCCATTAAATCGCTCACACTTTTATTCACGCTTTTCTATGCAGCACAAACACTATCAGCTTCGCACGATAGTGCGTTTGCCAACATTACGTTAAAAACCACCCACGTGAACGGCAACGTTTATATGCTGGAGGGCGTCGGTGGCTTTGCTGGCGGCAATATCGGCGTTTCGGCTGGTGAAGACGGTGTCTTATTAATAGACGTTCAGCTCGGCCCGATGTCAGAAAAAATAACCGCCGCGATAGCCGATATTAATGCGGCCAAGCCTCGCTTTATTCTTAACACCCATTGGCACGGCGACCACACAGGCAATAACGCAAATTTTTCTAAGCACGCCACCGTTATTTCACACAGCAACGTGCGCAAACGCTTAATGGCTGATCAGGAAAACTTCTTTGGAAAATCGCCCGCCCAACCTAAAGCAGCTTGGCCATTGATCACCTTCGATCAATCTCTGAGGGTGCATTTTAACGGCGAAGATATTCAGTTTACCCACTATCCAAATGGCCATACCGATGGGGACGGGGTTATTTATTTCCCTAACAGTAAGGTCGCGCATTTAGGCGACCATTTCTTTAATGGCGTGTTCCCCTTTATTGACCTGGACAGCGGCGGCAACGCATTCAAACTGACCGAGAACATTAAAAACATTATTACAAGTTTGCCAGAAGATACCCTCGTTATTCCAGGACACGGCCCCTTATCAGACATGAAGGGCTTAAGAACCTATTATAAAATGCTAAAAAGCACCACGACCTATGTACAAGAGGCGGCAGCCGATGGCGAATCATTAGAAGACATTCAATTTGGCGGCCTGCCTAGCGAATGGACCGGCTGGGGCGGCGGCTTTATTACACAGGAACACTGGATCAGTTTTATTTACAAGAGCCTTCCCGTAAAACAATAATCCAGACTTTATAATTGGCAAAAAATGGCTGAAAGCTCAGCCATTTTCTTCTGCCCTTATGACGACCACCACATGAAATACCGACTACTAATTTTACTATTCCTTTCATCCTCTGCGATGGGCGAGCGCCTATTCGATATGGAAAAGTGTCTAACTATGGCTTTCGATACGGCTAACGATGAAATAACGGTGGGTGAATTAAAGCATCAGTGCTCAGAAACTATAAATAACGAGCCAACGACGATGAACCCGCCGCCGAACCACCTGTCCGCGATTAAACAACGCCAGCTATACGAAAAACATGGGACATGGAACGCTTTTTCGCTTTTGCCGCACAAACCCAATTACATTATGCTCGGCTATAACACCAGCGAACCTAACCACGAGCCGTATAAGCAGGAATTTTCTGACCAACGCGCTGATTTACAGCATCTGGAAACTAAATTTCAAATCAGCATGAAACTCCCCGTGGTTCAAGGCGTATTTAACGGCTACGGCGATTTATACGCCGGCTATACCAACCGTTCCTTTTGGCAACAGTTTAATAAAACCAACTCCTCGCCTTTTCGCGACACCAATCATGAAGCCGAATCATGGCTGTCATTCGATACGGACTACGATTTAGCAGGCTTACACAACTCTGTTATTCGCACCGGCTTTACGCATCAATCTAACGGTCAATCTGGCTCGCTTTCTCGAAGTTGGAACCGTGTTTATACCGACTTTATCCTCGAACGTGGTGACGTTTACCTATCCTTTAAACCCTGGTTTCGCATTTCCGAAAGCTCAAGCAATGACGACAACCCCGATATAGAAGATTTCTTAGGCAACTTTGAACTGCGGGGCCTGTATAAAAAACAACAGCACTCGTTTGACTTTATGTTCAGAAATAACCTGAAAACAGGCAGTAATCGTGGCGCCATAGAACTGGGCTGGAGTTTTCCCATCCATAAAAAAGTGCGCGGCTACGTGCAGTGGTTTAATGGCTACGGAGAAAGCATGCTCGATTACGACAATCACACCAATAGTATCGGTTTTGGCATTCAGCTCAGCGATTGGCTATAAAGTCTAACGAGGCGGCTTGTATTCAAACGATTCATCACCCATCTCGGGTATAATTTTTATATCGCACAACAGGTTACTATTTATGTCCCATAAAACAGATCAAGACTGGCAATCCAAACTGACAGCAGACGAGTTTCGTATTTGCCGAGAAAAAGGTACCGAAGCCGCTTTTTCCGGACTGTATAACGACTGTAAAACTAACGGCATCTATCGTTGCAAGTGTTGTGATACGCCGTTATTTGAATCGGATACTAAATACGACTCCGGCAGCGGCTGGCCAAGTTTCTGGAAACCCATCGCTACTGACAATATAAAAGAAAATAAAGACATCACTCATGGCATGACGCGTATCGAGGTGGTTTGCGCGAACTGCGACAGCCACTTAGGTCATGTGTTTGAAGATGGCCCACAACCCACTGGTTTACGTTATTGCATTAACTCCGCCTCACTCAATATAGAGCCAAAGGAATAAGCATGCAGCACGCTCAACAACACGCGCAAGCCTTACTCGATTACATTGATGCCAGCCCAAGCCCCTGGCACGCCGTTCAAACCACTGTTGATGAACTAAACAAGGCGGGCTTCAGCGAGCTATTAGAAGGCGAAGCATGGAGCCTGGCAGCCAAAGGTCGCTACTTCGTTATACGCGACGATTCATCCATTATTGCCTTCACCACCGGTTCAAATACCCTGGCTAGCGATGGCTTCAGGTTAATTGGCGCTCATACCGACTCACCCGGTCTTCGGGTTAAGCCAAAGCCCGATAACCAACAGGGCGAGTTTCATACGGTAGCGGTGGAGGTTTACGGCTCGCCAATTCTAGCCACGCTAAGTGATCGAGATTTGAGTCTTGCAGGCCGCGTGCACCTGAAACAGAAGGGTGAACTGCATTCGACCCTCGTGCGTTTTAACAAGCCGTTTTTAAGGCTGCCAAACCTCGCTATTCATATGAACCGTGAGGTGAACACCGTCGGCCTTAAGTTCAACATGCAAACCGAATTGCCACTTTTATTATCCGTAGCAAACGAACAGTTAAATAACGAAAGCAAGCTGGTTGATTTACTCGCCAAAAAGTTGGGCGTAAACGCGAACGCCATTGCCAGTTGGGAACTTCACGTTTGCGACACGCAAGCCGGCACCCTGTATGGCGCCAACGAAGAATTTTATGCCAACAGCCAACTCGACAACCTGGCGTCTTGTCACGCTGCGCTCGCAGCGCTGTTGTCCGACAAATCACTGCAAGCCGACCAATTCAATGTCTGCGCTTTTTTTGACCACGA
>JBLIAQ010000084.1:0-7581 GCA_047634535.1 Cycloclasticus sp. | reverse complement strand
ATGTATGTGGAACATATCCGTAGTTACAGGGGTAGAACATGGCGGTATTCATAAAACGATCGACGAATAGAGCGCCAGATTCTTTATCGACTTCGTATTTAATGGGGTCACTGTGCGATGGGATTTCAATGATGACGTTGATGTCATGAGGAAGATCTTTTCCGGAGGGTACTAAATTAAGACTCATTACGTTTCCTATTTTTATATTCAGATAAATGTTGTGCTGCATTATACAGGCGGGAATAGAATTAATTAAATTTTATACTTGCACCATTCGCTTGGGCGATGTAAAAAAGACGGGCTGTTTTGTTTTTGTAGATTTTTAAATATTTGATAAATAGTTAATATAATCAGGAGAAAAGCATGGAGTTGAGTTATTTAATCCCCCCTATCATTGGTTGTTTTGGCTTGTACGCGGCCAGATATGTGTATGGCCTGGTGATGAAATACCCTGAAGGCGAGGGTAAGGTCGCCAAAATTGCCGAGCAAATTCATTTAGGCGCTATGGTGTTTATGAAGCGCGAATATAAAATGCTCGCGATGTTTTCGGCAGTATTGTTCGTGCTAACGTTTATATTTTTAGGTTGGGCTACGGCTCTTTGCTTTTTAGTTGGAGCGTTGGCTTCTGGAGCAGCTGGTTATATTGGTATGAATACGGCCACTAAGGCCAACGTTCGAACCACCACGGCGGCTCACACAGAAGGCGCTGAAGCGGCACTTTCAGTCGCTTTTTTCGGTGGTTCTATTATGGGCCTCGCGGTCGCGTCTTTAGGCTTGATGGGCCTGGGATTAATGTATTTATTCTTTGGCAGCGACCCTGAAACATCGCACGCGATTCATGGTTTTGCGATGGGCGCTTCGGTCGTTGCGCTGTTTTCACGTGTCGGAGGTGGTATTTTCACTAAAAGTGCCGACGTTGGTGCCGATTTGGTCGGTAAAATTGAAGCGGGTATACCGGAAGATGATCCACGTAACCCAGGGGTTATCGCAGATAACGTCGGTGATAATGTGGGCGACGTTGCCGGTATGGGCTCGGATATTTTTGAATCCTATTGTGGCTCTATGATTGCTACCATCGCCATTGCGTCGACCATGTCGGCCGTTGTACTGGCGGAATTGGGGGCGCAGTCTAGTTTGATGTTTTTACCTTTGGCGTTAGCATCTATTGGTTTGCTTTGCTCAATTGGCGGTATTTATATCGTGAAAAAAAATGCGGCGAAATCACCAGAAAAAGCCTTACGCATGGGTACGATGGGTGCATCTATTTTATTCATCATCGCGGCATTGCTGGTTATCTCAATCATGGATGTGAATAATTATGTCTGGATGGCGGTACTCGCGGGTGCTGTTGGCGGCATTATTATCGGACTCGTGACCGAGTACTATACCGCCGGAGCACCAGTGAAACATATCGCCAAGGCCGGTGAAACGGGCCCAGCGACGGTGATGATTGCCGGACTAGCCATCGGTATGCAATCGGTTGCCATTCCTGTTTTCACTATTTGTGGCGTCATTGCGGTGGCTAGTCATTTTGCAGGCTTGTATGGCGTCGGTATCGCGGCTGTCGGCATGTTGGCAACGGTGGGTATTACTATGGCCATTGATGCTTATGGGCCAGTAGCGGATAACGCCGGTGGTATCGCTGAGATGGGCGGGCTGGGTAAAGAGACGCGTGAGATCACGGATTCTTTAGATGAGTTAGGTAATACAACCGCTGCCATTGGTAAAGGATTCGCGATTGGTGCCGCGGCGTTAGCTGCGTTGGCCATTATTACCGCCTTTATAGAAACGGTGTCGATACACATCCCTAACTTCAGCCTGGAATTGAATGATCCACAAGTGCTGATTGGCTTGTTTATAGGCGGTGTTATCCCGTTTGTTATCGCCTCGTTAACGATGACGGCGGTCGGTGATGCGGCCTTTGAAATGATCAAAGAGATTCGCCGTCAGTTTAAAGAGATAGATGGCTTGCTTGAAGGAACGGCAGAGCCTGATACGGCAAGGTGTATAGATATTGCGACCACCGCGGCGTTGAAAAAAATGATCGTGCCGGGTGTGATCGCGGTTAGCGCTCCGCCACTGGTCGGCTTTATCATTAGTGCGCAAGCATTAGGCGGCATGTTATCAGGTGCCTTGTTAAGTTGCGTTCTTATGGCTCTGATGATGGCAAATGCCGGTGGTGCCTGGGATAACGCTAAGAAATACGTTGAGAAGGGTAATTTAGGCGGCAAAGGCTCTGATACGCATACCGCCGTGGTGGTGGGTGATACGGTGGGTGATCCGTTCAAAGACACCTCTGGCCCATCGATGAATATTCTAATTAACGTAATGGCGATTGTTAGCTTGGTTATTGCACCGCTATTGGGCTAAGGTTTATTAGATTGAATAAAAAAAGGGCCCTATATTTAGGGCCCTTTTTTTTATCTACTAACCTCTATTTAACCGTTAATGACGCTGAGCCTTGAAAAAATAAATTTAATTAACATAAATTGGGCAGCTGAACTATTATTTAAGTATTTTTTAACTATTTTAAAATACAGCATAGGCATGGCAAGTAACTTAAAGCTTAAAACGGGTGTTTCTAGTGATCCAAACGCTGATGTAGCTGTTAAAGAACTTTACGAAGCGATTTACCAACCCGGTATTAATTTTGCGATTTTTTTCTGTTCGGTTAAATACGATTTAAAAAAAATTGGGATCGCGTTAAAAAAACAGTTTAAAGATATACCTCTCATAGGCTGTACAACAGCGGGTGAAATAACACCTAATGGAATCAAAGATGACTCTATTACGGGGTTTTCCATTAGTTCTGACCAGTTTATAGCAGAATCATTTTTAATTAACGCTGATGCGTTAGCACCCGAACAAGTTGCGACTCAGTGCCAACAGCTTAAGCAGCGCGTTGACGAAAATGCGGGAGAGGATTTTAAGTCATTGTTGTGGCTTATGGGAAACTCAAAGATAAATCGGTTTGAGCCTACTTTAAGCTTATTAGCAACAGTTTACCCAGACCTGCCAATGGTCGGTGGATGTCCGGGTGCTGGGGATGATCTTGGAGCCCCCTGTGTTTATTTTGACGGGGTTTTTTATAGTGGGCACGGATTGATCACCTATATTTCAACGTCACTACCATTCGAGCTTTTTAAAAATGATAATTTTGAAGAAGGGCCGGCTAAAGTAGTATTGACCGAGGTGGATGAGTACAGTCGCAAGGTCTTGGAGATAGATGGCCTACCTGCATCTGAAGGCTATTTGCGAGCGTTTAACATACAAAAGAAAGAGTTGGACATGGCCTTTTATGCCAGCCACCCGCAGGCTGTAAAAGTGGCCGGTGATTTATACGTGCGGGCAGTTGTTCCTTCTTATCAGGAGGGTGACACAACTGTTATAGATGGATTACAGTTTTTTTGTGTTATTGAAGAAGGGATGGTGTTAAACACCGTTAAATACACGGATATCGTGAAAAGCTTTGAAGATAAAATGATGTCATTGGAGCAAATGAACGGGCAAGCACAATTAGTGTTGGGTTGTGACTGTTTATATCGAAAATTTGATTATCAACGAACCAGTAATGTGGAAGTGATGTCGTCGATGCTACAAAAATATAATGTAATCGCATTTCATGGATATGGTGAGTACTTAGGTCAAATGATCGTTAATCAAACATTTACTGGTGTTTACTTCGGGAGTGATCACTAATATGGATCAGCAAGTAAACATAGTGGCTTTACAGGATAAAGTTGCACAACAAGAAAAAATTATTAAGGCGTTAATAAAGCGCGTTGAAGCAAATAACATGGATGACGTGTCTGACTTTAATGTGTTTAGCCAAGGAGCTTTACTGGAACGTCAGGTGGCGATTAAGACAAAAGAATACAAAGGTGTTGCTGAGGCATTACAAAAGAAAACAAACGAATTAGATGGGGAAAGAGTGTCCTATCTAAACTTACTGAATAGTTTGCAAGACTTTGTTTGTATTATTACTAAAGATAAAAAGTTAGCTTTTATTAATGCGCCCCCCTTAAAGGCAGTGGGCCTTACTTTAGATGAGGTGAAAGGGACTTACCTCTGGAAGCAACGGTGGTTTGATTTTGATACGGCAAAAAAAGACCTTGTTGAACAGAGTATTAAAGATGCTTTATTAGGTAAAACCACGGTTACAGAGGTGCAGATAAAAGTAGAAAAAAATAAAAAAGGACGACTTTTTTGGGTGCGTTATGTCGCGACCCCAATCCGTGATGATGAAAAGATAGTCTCTGTACTGGTTGAAGGGGTTTCTATTAATAACCTGAAACAAGCGGAGCTAGAGTTGCAAGAAGAAAAGGAACGCTTCCAAACAACCTTAGAATCAATCGGTGACGCTGTTATAGCAACCGATAAAGACTGCCTCATTACCTATATGAACCCTGTGGCGGAAAGCCTAACCGGGTGGAGAGAGCATCGAGCAATCGGTAAACCACTAGAAAAAGTTTTTTTTATAATCAATGAAGTGACGGGTGAAGCGGCAAAAAATCCTGCGCTACGTTGCATTGCAGAAGGCCGTATTCTTGGCTTAGCAAACCATACAGGCCTTATTCATAAAGATGGTCATACGATATCAATTGAAGATTCAGCCGCACCCATAAGGCAAGAAAACGGTGAAATTAGCGGCGCGGTATTGGTGTTTCATGACGTGAGTAAGGCACGTTCAATGGCGAAAGAATTAGAATTTCATGCCAACTATGATGCCCTGACTGGTTTGGTTAATAGGCGTCAATTTGAAGACCGGCTTAATTACAGTTTGACGTCAATTAAACGTGACCACAGGGATTCTGCCTTGCTTTACCTGGACTTGGATCAATTTAAATTGATCAATGACACGTGTGGACATTCGGCTGGCGATGAGTTGCTCAAATTGCTAGTCGGCCTTATCAAGCCTAGAATGCGGGAAAAAGATACTTTTGCCCGTTTGGGTGGAGATGAATTCGGTATTTTGTTAGAGCATTGTCCAGCTAAGAAGGCGTTAGAAATTGCTAATGAATTAAGGGAGATGATTGAAGAGTTTCGTTATGCTTCAGGCGACGTTATTTTCAATCTGGGCGTCAGTATTGGTATCGTTAATTTAATGGATATTTGGGATATTGAAGCAGTAGATCCGCTCAAATTGGCGGATACTGCTTGTTATGCGGCAAAAGATAGTGGACGTAATCGTGTTCATGTTTACGAAGTGAATGACGAAGAGTTTCAAAAACGTCAAGGTGAAATGAGTTGGGTTTCTAAAATTTCATCAGCCTTAGATAACGACCAATTTGTGTTATTTTATCAGCCAATAGTTGGCATTCAACGCCAATGTAAGTCTGGTATAGAAGTTTTGCTGAGGATGGTTGATAGCAAAACCGGCAATACGATACCCCCCGATGTTTTTTTGCCAGCAGCTGAACGTTATGACCTGATTGAGAAATTAGATCGCTGGGTTGTTAAACATACGCTTGATTTTTTCCAGCAGCAGGCAGAATATCTCGATGCAATTGACTATTGTTCGATTAATTTATCGGGCCGATCGATCGGTGATGAAAACTTTTTGCGTTTTATTCAAGGGCTCTTTATTAAATCGAAGGTACCGTATAAAAAAATTGCTTTTGAAGTAACAGAAACGGCGGCCATTCAAAATTTACATCACGCCAAAATTTTTATGCAACAGATGCAAACGCTAGGGTGTGAATTCTTTTTAGATGATTTTGGCTCAGGCATGTCTTCATTTGGCTATTTAAAACAGTTACCAGTGCAAAAATTAAAAATTGATGGTTTGTTTGTGCGTGATATCCATGAAGACCCAGTCGATTATGCTATGGTTAAATCGATTAATGATGTTGGTCATGCGGTTGGGATGCTAACGGTTGCCGAATTTGTAGAAACACAGGAAGTGATGCATTTGCTTCATGAAATGGGGGTTGATTATGCGCAAGGATATGGTCTTGCAAAGCCATTGCCACTACACGACTTTGATGTGCAATTATTTGCTGAACTATCCGAAACAGTTCAAAAGACCTTAAAGCTAAGTGTCGGTAATAAAAACTCGACATAATCTTTATCAACACAAAAGGAAAAAAGGCGACCGAACAAGGCCGCTTTTTTTATTTAACTTTGTGTCACGCAATTAATAAAATTTTAAGACTATTTATTCTTCAGTAGGTCTCTTATTTCAGCTAATAACAGTTCTTCTTTAGTCGGTTTTGGTGCGGCGGCTGGCGCAGCCTCTTCTTTCTTCTTCATCGAGTTAATCGCCCTTATCACCATAAAAATGGCGAATGCAATTATAGTAAAGTCGACCAGCGTTTGAATAAAACTGCCGTATTTGATGACGACAGCAGCGCCATCAATGGAGGCTTCTTGTAAAACCATGGTTAAATCTTTGAAATCGACACCGCCAAGCAGGATGCCAATAGGGGGCATGATAATATCGCCAACGAACGATGAAACAATCTTGCCAAATGCGACTCCAACAACGATACCAACGGCCATATCAATGGCATTGCCTTTGATAGCAAAAGCTTTAAATTCAGACATAATACTCATTTTTAAATCCCCTTAAGTTTTCCAGTTAATATATAAAAATATTGTTGTAATTAAATGAGGCCGAAATCTCCCTACAACCCCAAACTTATAATGCTCCTTGCCTGTTTTTTTTCAAGAAGGAGAATGTAAGTGTTTAAACTATAAACAAATTTAGCTGAATAATAGATGAATGGATGTATCTTAATTAAACATGGCAATCACACGGTGAAGGCATTAACTAAAAATATACCTTAGCGTGCTACTCTAACAAGGCACCTGAAGAGTAAAGCGCAGGACTATTCTTTGTTAGCTTAGCACTATAAAATAGAAAAAAACTTATCACTCGCCCATGCTGTCATATCCAAACATTGATCCCGTTGCAATCTCCCTAGGAAGTTTGAAAATTCACTGGTATGGCCTTATGTATTTGGTAGGGTTTGCAGGAGCCTGGTTTTTAGGCCGCATAAGAAGCCGGAAAATAGGCTGGTCTGACGTGCAAATAGACGATCTTATTTTTTACTCAGCGATGGGCGTAGTAATCGGTGGTCGAGTGGGTTATGTGCTGTTTTATAACTTCCCGGAGTTTATTAATAATCCGATTATCCTATTTAAAATATGGCAAGGCGGCATGTCATTCCATGGCGGCTTAATGGGCGTATTGGTCGCCATGTCATTATTCGGTAGAAAGTATAATCATAGTTTTTTTAGCGTGACCGACTTTATCGCGCCGTTAGTTCCAGTGGGCTTAGGTGCGGGTCGTATTGGTAATTTTATAAACGGCGAGCTGTGGGGGAAACCAACTGAGTCGGTGTTCGGCATGTTGGTTCCTGGCCTAGGCGCTTTGCCGCGCCACCCTTCGCAACTATACGAAGCGGCGTTGGAAGGTTTTGCGCTGTTTATGATTCTCTGGTTCTATTCTAATAAACCCCGGCCCACGATGGCCGTTTCGGGCCTATTTTTGATCGGCTATGGGGTATTTAGATTTTCAGTTGAGTTTGTACGCTTACCAGACGTGCAACTAGGCTATTTGGCCTTTGGCTGGCTAAC
>JBLIAQ010000083.1:0-7631 GCA_047634535.1 Cycloclasticus sp. | reverse complement strand
TATGATTCGATTACATCAAAGATATTTACCCTGCCTGGTAGTACGCTTCTTTTTCCAGGGCACGATTATCGCGGTAATACAGAATCAACCGTCGCAGTGGAAAAGGCAAGCAATCCACGCGTAGCCGGTAAGACGCGCGAGGAATATATCGATATTATGAATAACTTGAATTTACCCTTACCGGAAAGAATTCAGGAAGTACTGCAAATCAATCAAAGCGAAGTGGATGATGATCGACTTAAATTTCCCCTACTGGCGGAGCTCAATAAAATACTACAAATGGACTCTGATATCGTTAAAAGTAAAATACACCAAGGTAGTGAGTCAGTGATTATTGACGTGCGTGAAGAGTCAGAATATAGCGGCGAACTGGGGCATATCAAAGGTAGTAGACTCATACCAATGGTGCAGATACCAGCCTCGCTTGATTCCTTAGAGCCCAACAGAGATAAGGAAATCATTCTAGTTTGTCGCTCTGGTGTTAGAAGTACAACGGCAGCGGCTATATTGAAGGGTCTGGGTTTTACGAACGTTAAAAATTTGAAAGGCGGCATGTTGGCGTGGAATAAGCTTGGGTACCCGGTTGAGCGTTAAGCGCTACGACTGTTAATAAAAATGATGCTGGAGGCGTCCTTTTTATTATTTGGCTTTTGCTGATAGGGCTAAATTTTCCAACTGGCGAATACTATAATGCGCCTCTTTTTTAAGTTTATGCTGGATTAAAAGAGGACCAATCAGTGGTGGTACCCAGAAATCAGGCACCATCTCAGCTGAGAAATAAAAGAGGCTACTGCCTTCATCTTTAGCTGGAGAAAGTTGCCACTTCATCCAGCCAGATTCGAAGTCACTCTGTTCGCGGATAATTCTAGCGGTGACGGAATGTCTGGCAACCGTAACTTCAAGCGTTTGTTGCTTTGCAAAACAAATAATAGTGAAGCACATCCTAAGTTCAAGAAATAAGTGACCATTGGGTAAGAGTTGGCTTTTGTGGATCGTCTGGCTAAGTGTATCGAGAGATGAGTAAGCGGTTAATAGCTTAAATAAATTATCAGGTGAGGCGTGAATCGTCGTTGATAGCTCGGTGCGGTATGTTTTATCGGTGTGCTGAACGTTAACCAGAGTCGTTTCTTCGGCATAAGAACATGTTGTTGAGAACATTAGAGCGAGCAGAAGCTGGCGGCTAAAAAGTCGATATGAACTTAAAAATGGAATTCTACTACGTCGGTCGATATTGTTAGGGTATAAAAAAACCTGAAGATCACTCATCAGGTTTTTTAAAAAAGCATCGCTTTTTAAGCTGCTTGAACAGGAATAGCGTTTTTTGTTTCTTTAACGCCGTTGTTTTCGTCGAGGTAAATCAAACGCGGTTTGAACGTGAGTAGCTCCATCTCGTTGTACTCAGAATAAGCGCAAATAATTAAAATGTCACCTTCTGCAGCGCGACGTGCGGCGGCTCCATTGACCGAAATAACACCACTATCGTTTTCAGCTCGGATCGCATACGTAGTAAAACGTTCGCCATTATTGACATTGTAAATTTCAATTTGCTGGTATTCACGAATACCTGAAAGGTCGAGAAGGCTTCCATCAATTGCACACGAACCTTCGTAATGAAGCTCGCTATGAGTCACGGTGGCTCTATGCAACTTTGTTTGTAACATGGTTGAACGCATATACTTACTTAGAGTTTAACAAAACGGCTGGGAATTATGCCTGATATGTGGGTTTCCATCAACATTTATGTGCATACGCAATAATATTTTTAAAACTTAACCGGAGAAGGTTTATTGTCAATTCCTGTCGAATGAGACACGATATCTCTCGCCGACTCTCTTGACTGTTGAAATTGCTTTTCTACAGAAGGCTCCTCGCCTGGTTTTTCGTGGCTTCGTTGCTTATCGTCCGAGTTCAAGATATGTAAGGTTTGTGTTGGGAAAGCTATATCGACCTGCTGTGCTTTAGCCAGACGCAAAATATCCAGTAAAAACCGTTGCCGCTCACGAAGCTCAGTACTCCAGTCGGGCGTTTCCCAAAACACGTAGACTAAAATATCTAGCGATGAGGCTCCTAGCTCGCTAAGGTAAACGTGGTAATAATCCTTTCTCATATACGGGTGTAGTCGAATGAGCTCTCTAATTCCTTCGCAAAACGCTTCAATTTTATCGGGTGGCGTGTCGTAAGTGATCGACAGTAGGCATCTAAGTCGCCTGTAGCGGCGTTGTCCCATATTATCGACCTTTGCTGTGATGAAAACGGCATTAGGAAGGGTGATTAAGGAGTCATAGAAGGTGCGAACTTTTGTACTTCTTAAGCCTACTTCTTCAACGCTGCCTTCCACATCATTAACCACAATCCAGTCACCGGTATGGAAAGTCTGGTCCATAATGACGGTGATGGAACCGAATAAATTTTGCACGACGTCTTTGGCGGCTAAGGCAAACGCAAGCCCGCCCAGTCCAAGGCCGGCGAGCAGGCTTGAAACGTTTAGATTTAAATTAGCAGCGACAAAGGTAATGCCAACGACGGTGACAAAAACCTTCAGTGTTTTACTAATTAAAGGCACCAGGACGTCATCCACTTTATTGTCAGTTTGGTCGGCGTGATGGCGTAAATAAAGCGTTACCAGATCGACGAGTCGGTACGCACCCCAAACACCGGCGAAGCCGGCTAGAATTTTGACAGCCACCAGTAAAATGATCATGGCTTGGCTGGGAAGACCTAATAAGTTAAGCCCGCCCCACCATATACTAGCCATCACCAGCATACCCAGTGGTCGTAGTAAATCGTCAGGTGTGTCTTTAAGTACAACGTTTTGGGTTTTAAGACGAAATTTTTTAATTGATAGTTGTAGTGCGAACGACGTCACTTTGTCGGCAATAACACCCAACGCAATGGTGAGTAAAATGCCTAGCCATTGCCAGTTTTCAAGTAAGAATGAACGAGTTTTTAGAGACTCAGGTAATTGTTGGCGTAATTGAATATACCAGGGTAAGTAAATAGATTTTTGATCGTTAATTTTGAGGCTTTTTTGTGATGATAGTTCTTCTCTGATGTCCGGCAGTGACGACAGCGTATCCTGGCTAAATAACCACCGACCGTCATTTAATCGATGGATGCTGACTTTACCACTTTCATAACGAGAGAAGACATAGGTTTTACCCTCTTTATTAGCAGGGATAGTATCCAGTTCTACAATTTTAGTTTTATCAATGACCTCCAGTAGACTCCACGCTAGATCACGTCCTTTTTCTTCGCGAATAAGGGAGTTAATAGCGGATAAATCCAGTGTTTTTATAGCATTCTTAATGCGTTCTGGTTTGCCTCGTTTAATGTCATTCATGCTATGCAAGAAAGTGGCAAAGGTCTCTTTAGGGGAGTTAAGCCCTATGTTTTCATCTGCCTGGACAGAGTCTGCTTCTGAGCCAGCCTGATCTGTGACCTGCTCAGCAAATGAGAGGTTAACGCAGAGTAGTAAAAGAAGTGCTAAGAGATTTTTGTTCATAAAATTTGTTGTTTATACGATGTTAACGTTAAGGTTATCAATCAGTCTCGTATCGCCAAGAAAAGCGGCGACCAATATCACTAATTCTTTATCGCCTAAAACCGCTGGTCTCAGTTGATCACGTTGAAAAACGTGTAAATAATCGGGTTTAAAGCCTTGTTGGGTTAATTCAGATTTGGCATGGGCTTCGATGGCCTCAAAATCATTCTGCCCGTTTAGAATGTCTTGCTTAACGCTCAGCAAGGTTTTATATAGCACGGGCGCAGTTTTCCGCTCTAGTACTGACAAATAACCATTCCTTGAACTCATCGCCAAACCATCCGTTTCTCTAACGATGGCTTCGCCGATAATATTGATCGGAATGTTTAAATCCCTCACCATGCGTCGAATAACGGCGAGTTGCTGGAAGTCTTTTTCACCAAAGATGGCGACGTCAGCGCGCGTCATATTAAACAACTTGCAAACGATGGTGGTCACACCGTCAAAATGCCCGTTTCGAGTAGCGCCACAAAGTATATCGGTTAGTCCGGGTACATGAACGTGAGTCGTGTTATCGCCGCCTAACGGATAAATTTCTGCAATACTGGGGGCAAAAAGAATATCAGTGTTTAACGAGTTAAGTTTATCGATATCATTCTGCAGTGTGCGCGGATAGTTGCCGAGGTCTTCGTTAGCTGAAAACTGTGTTGGGTTAACGAACAGGCTCACCACCACAACATCAGCGTGTTGTTGCGCGCTGCTGACTAATTGAAGGTGGCCTGCGTGCAAGTTGCCCATAGTGGGGACCAGACAGATAGAGCGCGCTGATTTTCTGTGTTCATTTAGATGATCCTGAAGTTCTTTAATCGTATGTACAACAATCATAACTAAAAAGAATGTTCGGCAGATGGGAAGCGTTTGTTTTTAACGGCATCGACGTAATCACTAACAGCGGCTGAAATACTAGCGGCTTCCAGCATAAAGTTTTTGCTGAATTTGGGCCGTTTACCCACGGTAATATCCAGCATGTCGTAGCTGACCAGTACCTGACCATCACAATCAACACCCGCGCCGATACCGATGATAGGAATATTGACCGAGGCGGTTATTTTTTTGGCTAAGGCTGCCGGAATACATTCAAGCACAATGGCACTAGCACCAGCCTGTTCGAGGCATTTTGCGTCGTTTAAAATAATATTGGCCTGCGTCTCATCTTTGCCCTGAACGCGATAACCACCGAGTTGGTTTACCGACTGTGGGAGCAACCCCAGGTGGCCGCATACCGGTATGCCTTGCTCGACGATGTGCTTGACGCTGTCCAGAATTTTTTCTCCGCCCTCGAGTTTTACCATTTGCGCGCGGCCTAGCTGCATTAGTTTGCCTGCATTTTTAACGGCATCACGGGTGTTTGAGTAGCTCATAAAAGGCATGTCAGTGACTAATAGAGCGCGTTTAAGCCCGCGAGACACTAATTTTGAATGATAGGCCATCTCGTCTATGGTGACAGGAACGGTGCTAGCCTGCCCCTGTACGACCATGCCGAGCGAATCGCCGACGAGTACCATATCAACGCCAGCAGCGTCTAAAATATGTGCAAAACTGGCGTCATAGGCGGTAAGGCTAGCGATCTTTTCGTGGCGTGCTTTCATTGCCAGAAGTTCGATATTGCTTATCTGTTTAGTGCTGGACTGTTGGCTCATAACGACCTCAAAATCGATTATAAAAGGGGTAGCGGATTTAAAAAGTGCCGCCCCGAACGGATGGAACAAATATGTTTTAGCAGTTGTTCATAATCGCTGTCATTATCGACGGGATTAATGTCGCTTGCATTAACTATTAACAATGGACTGGTATCGTAGTAGTGGAAAAAATCAGTGTAGGCGTCTGATAGTTTTTGCAGGTATTTACCACTGATATTCTTTTCGTGTTTTATACCGCGTTTTCTAATACGGTTCATTAACACCTCGACGGGTGCCTGTAAATAAACGACCAAATCGGCTTTTGTCGCTTGCACGGACAGCGAGCGGTACATCTGCTCGTATAGCTTATATTCTTCGTCGGTCAACGTCAGTTTGGCAAAAATAGGGTCTTTTTCGAGCATAAAATCAGACACGATACCGGTCGAAAAAAGATCATTCTGGCTTAACTCATTCCATTGTTTAACGCGTTCCGTAAGGAAGTGCAACTGAACGGGCAGGGCCGATTGGTGTGTATTGGTATAAAAATGTTCCAGAAATGGATTTTCATCGGCCTTTTCCTGCGCGAGATCGTAATTAAAGCTCTTAGCGAGTCGTTTTGCCAAACTACTTTTACCTACCCCAATAGGTCCTTCAACGGCGATGAACTTGGGTGGTTTGCTGGTTTCTAATATGGTATTTTCCAAGGCGATTTTTAACTGTAGGTAATATTCGTCGAATAGAGCCGAAACACTTTAGCAAACAGATGGCTGTTTTTCGAGAGTTTCGGCGCTGATTATACAAGGGCTTGATTCATTGAGTCGCTCAATGAGCTGCTGAACCGAGCCCAGGTTTGGAATGTCGAGTTGATGCTCTATTTCGAATAAGGGGTAGAGGACAAAGCTTCGCAAGTGTAAACCCGGGTGGGGTAGCGTCAGTTTCGGGTCGGTAGAGCATTTGTCTGCATATAATAAGATATCCAGATCGAGGGTTCTCGCGCCCCATCTTGCAGACTCTCTTGTTCTACCCTGTATTGTTTCAATCGTTTGCAGCGCATCTAAAAGCGCTAACGGCTCGAGTGTGGTGGTAATTTTCGCCACCGCATTAACGTAATGAGGTTGATCTTGCGGCCCCATAGGTGGCGTTTCATACAGGCTTGAAACATCCTCTAGTGAAACATCACTCAATGCCTTGATACGTTTGATAGCCTGTAATATTTGTTGCACAGGTTGATTTAAGTTACTGCCCAAACCAATGAAAACGGTCTTGGACATGTTACTCAGTGTGCGACTTAGCGTCAGAAGTTTTGCTGCGGGACTTTTTTTTCTGTTTGAATTGATTAGGTCGCGTCATGAGTTTTTGCTCAGTGGGATCCAGAGTTTGAATATGTGTCCACCAGTCAGCGATAGCTGGATCTACTTCACCGTGCTGGGAACGCAGGAGCATAAAATCATACGCTGCGCGGAAACGCGGGTGTTCTAAAAAGCGCAAACAACGAACCCCTACCTGTTTATGAAAGCGAGGCTGTAAGGCCCATACTTCGCGCATCGGCGCGGTGATGCGTTTTGGAATAGCGATAAGGCCAATTTGATGCGCAACGACTTCGTTAGCGGCGGCGTGTATCGCTTGTGTATCGCTATTCAAAGAAGCTCTGTATTTTTCACTTAAACGGCGAACCGGCTCCCATAATAGGGTAGCTAATAAGAAGTAAGGGGTAATCCGTTGATGGTTCTTTAAGCGACTTTCGGTATTGTCCATTGCCCGCTTGATCAGCGCTAAAGGTTCATCGCTGTTGGCGTTTTGCAGGCATAGTTCTGTTTGTGGGAAAAGTGCTTTAAATAAGCCGTACTGTTGCAGGTTTTCAAATACCTGATTGGCGTGAATATTTAAAAACAGTTTTAGGATTTCGTCATATAGCCGCGCAGACGGTATATCTTTTAAAAGAGGTGCCAGTTTCTTCATAGGGGCTTCAGTTTTGGCCTCCAGTTGGAATCCAAGTTTTGCTTTAAATCGAACCGCACGAATTAGCCGTACCGGGTCTTCTTTGAAGCGTGTAACCGGGTCGCCCATCAGCCTGAGTACCTTCGCTCGATGATCCTGTATGCCGCCGACGTAATCGATAACGGTGGAATTTTGTGCATCTAAGTACAGGGCGTTTACGGTGAAGTCACGGCGCCAGGCGTCTTCTTCCAGCGTGCCGTAAACATTGTCGCGTAAGAGACGACCGCCTTCGTGCGCATGACTAGTGTCCTTGTTTTGTTTGACGTGAGGTCCGCGAAAGGTCGCTACTTCTATAATATGACGACCAAAATGGATATGCGCGAGACGGAACCTGCGTCCAATCAATCGGCAGTTTTTGAATAGGGCCTGGATCTGTTCGGGTTCTGCATTGGTGGCAACGTCAAAATCTTTTGGGTGCATACCCAATAATAAATCTCTCACACAACCGCCGACCAAATAAGCCTGAAAGCCAG